>RFNS01000062.1 GCA_009927055.1 Alphaproteobacteria bacterium
GCCAACCCACCCGCCACGGCGCCGTACATCACGCCGATCGCCAGACCGATCAATCCGGTCACCGGGAACTCCTGGCCAGGTGCGCGCTTACCGAGCCAGCGGCGCAACTGCCGTTCGACCACGATGCCACCGAGAAAGATGACGCCGAAGAACACCGTCCAATTGGTCAAGGTCTCTCGCCAGCTCACCGTCACCCTCACTCCAATATCGGAACGGTTCCAGCCACTACCATGATGTTCTTCCTTCAGGTACGTCAATCGATGAACGATCCGAGACGGTCCCGTTTCGCGGTGTCCGCTCAGGAATCCGGGGGTATGTAGAAGACATGTCCAACACCCACGCGATCGAGGACGCTGACAAGCCGGTCGGCGAGCATGGCCGGGGCGATGGGTTTGAGAAGATAGACAGAGACACCGCGTCTCACGGCATCAGCGACGCTTCTGGTCGAGCTGTCAGCCGAGTGCATGATGACTGGCGTTCGATCGTAGGGACGGAGGCTGCGGATATAATCAATGAGGTCAAAACCGTTGGAACCGGGCATGGCCCAGTCGAGGAAAACGAGGTCGAATGGAGCCTTGCGCTGAAGCGATTTTTTGATATAAATGATGGCAGCGGTGACATCATGCACGAACGTAACACGGTCAATTCCCATCTGCCGCAAGACCTTATGAACGCGGTCGCGGAAAGGGAAGTGATCATAAATAACGAGAGCGCGCAAAGTGACCACATTCATCTGACGCACGAAAATGTCCTGTGAGGAGGAGGACAGCATAGTGTGCCATATAGTATACGGCAGTTCTTAATATTATCATAACATCGACCGCGCACGTCAGAAGCGTCAGGTGGTCCATAGAGAGTACGCGCCGCAAGTCGCAAAAAGATACATATGGCCATACGACGGTCCTATCACACTGAGATACGGCCACCGTAGTGGTTATTTGCACGACCCAAAGGCGTTAATGCCGGCGCTGGCGCCGCTGCAATTCAACTCTTTCATCGGCTTAGCGATACTGCTGATGTAAACCAAAAGGCTTATGCCCGCAAGCAGCAGAATAAACATGATTATAGCGCGCCCATGCTTGGCCAAAAAGCCGTTGTTTTTCGAGGTCCGAGACGTCGTCACCATAATGACGATAAAGCCCAAAACCAGTTAAAATATTCTTAATCTATTGCGCGGACGGGGTCGTCGTGCAGCGCGTAATAAGGCTCCGCAATAGTGCTCTACGACACCGTTAATACAGTGATCGACACATTACGCATCAGGCTGCGTCGGGCTGGCCATCCACGAGTCGCTTTAACCAATCCCGTACGCCTTATTCAACCCACTCGCACACAGTGACCACAGACCAAACCTCCGAGCTCGTAACGGGCACCTTCGCAGTGACAGACCCTGAACACCCAATCAGTTCGCAAATATCCGGCCCAAACGCCCCACCATTCGCCGAAGCGGTCGGATGACGACGCCACTGTCCTGACTCGCACGATCCCTCCCGGCACGTATTGCCGTCGACACGCATGTTACACGGCCGGCTATTAACCGGATCAAACGTCGCCTCGCACTGGGTCACGACACCATTGGGACACACAAAGGTAAACGGCATGGTATTCACCCACGAAGAATGGTGAACCGACGTGCGCGTAGCGCCATCAGAGGCCCAAACGGCCATGGGTAACACCACCAAGATCACGTGTAAACCAATTCGAGGCATGTCGCCAATCTGAGAAAAAAACAGTTAGAAAATGCTTAATACAGGCCAAGTCCGCGACCGACCAGAGACATGTACCGAGTCCCTCAGGCCAGATAACGAGACGGAAGCCGCTGCGAGAGCCACGAAATAAGCCGCCGCGCGCTGGTACGCCTGGGCGGCCGCTCATCCGTCAGAAGCGCCGCCGAGTGCCCGGTCGGCGCCAGACTAATAATATAGGCGGGCACTGATAAGCGCAAAAAGGCACCCCAAAACACCCGAGGGGCGGCACACCGCCACTACACACGATCCGGCCGCCGACGACTTAGGACCCATAAAACAGTCATCGTCAGAATCAACGCAAAACCAATGATAATCAACGTCGGGAAATAGCCGAACGACGCATAAATATGAATGGCAGGCCAGGTCTGCGATATAAGGACACCGAACAGGATCTGATACCACAGAGTCCACTTGGCTGTCGCTGCCAGTATCACTAAGTCACTAAAGTGCAGCCCAGCCACAAACTCATAAACCGCCAGGAACCCAAGCCCGACAGCGCGCCATACACCGCGGCGGGTCATCCCTTACGCAGCGCTACGTTTTTTTTCCGGTACAGTGTCCGGCAACTCGCTGCGGACCAAAGCCGCGCTAAAACGTTGATGCAAAGGGGCAATCGCCTGCTGGAGCGTGAGCGACGCCAGTTCCGACGCCCGCGTCGCCTCCTTCAAAGTGTTGTCAATCTGCTTTTTCGAAAAGCCGTTGATGATATCCATCGAATCCCGCATCGTACGTGCCTGAAGAAGTCCATTCCCACACCCCATAGCGTGGTCAAAGCTCGTCTGCATGAACACCACGCTCATACTCTGCGCCTTGTCATAGTAGTCGAAGCATGTTTCCGAATACTCGATTAGCACGTCCATCGTACTGCGATGAAGCGCAGTCATCGCTTGCATTCTGTCAAGCATTTGCTTGGTGAGCAATTGCATCTGGTCCATTTGATAAAGCATCACACTCTCCATGAAGGTAAACGTTGGTAAAGTAGCAACATGTATATCGCAAAAAGGAATATAAAAGTCAAATCGTGTAGAAAACAACAGCTGCCGCACGGGGCCACCTGGACGATGCGCAGACGCGCACCTCAGCACGTCAGCGGTGAACGAGTGCCCAGTCCGGCAATGAGCCGCATAATCTCGTGCGCCTCACCCGGCGTCGTCGCCACCAGCACGCGATCAAGAATTGTGGTGAG
>RFNS01000061.1 GCA_009927055.1 Alphaproteobacteria bacterium
CCTAACCATGCTGCGCACCAGCGCGCGCCGCGCCGGCCGCCAGCTGCGCTCTCGGCGCCACTCGATAATACGCGGTAGTAGCACAGCGATCAGCACCACATCCAACACGAAGATCGCCAGTCCCGCTACGACGTTCACGCGAAACTCGTCGGAAGAGATCATGCCCAGGATACTCTGACCCATCCGCGCGGCCTCCACTCATAACATTCCAATGGTGCTGATCGTACCACCTTCAAGGCTCGGCGTCGCCCCGCTGCCGCGGGGCCGGGCTCTACTCGCGCGAGTACTGAGCGCGCTCACGGAGCCCCGCGAGAAAAGAACGCGGGTCTTGCCTGCATCCTTCAACCCCTCAATATCGCGTCTGGCGGTCTTGATCGCCACGCAAAAATGCCCCGTGATGTCTTCCGCGCAGGCCTTATTTTTACGCTTCAAAAGAATCAAAAACCAGCGTTGACGGTCGTTAAACGATTTTAATGGGACATTTATAGGGACATTTTCACTGACAGTTTTGTCGGTAAAACCGTCATTTTCTGGCTCCGGCACCGTCGCCAGGGCATGATGAGAAAGCAGCTGAAAAGCGTCCCAAAGATCCTCCCCGCCGATCTGCTGCAGGATGAATTTTAGGATGCTGGGAGATGAGCGCGCGAGCAGCAGTAAATGTCCGGAAGATGGCGCATTTCTAGCCTCGTACCAGTTTTTGATCGCCCGTAAATTGCTGCTGGTCAGCTGGCCAATCCGCTTGATGGCAGATGCCGTCTCTCCAAAGTCGCGGCGCAATGCTGCGGCCACGATTTTCGCTAGTTCTTCGTCCGAAATTGCCCTTGGTTTGATGGGAAAACTTCGGTCCATTTTTGAATGAGACATTTGTATCGCTCCTTGGTTAGGATTCCAAAGAGCGGTCGTGCGGCTGGCGCGCGGCAGGGTGTTGTCAAAAACGGAAAGAACAAACGGATGGAAAGGTGGAATAACTCGGCAGGGTCAACGGACGGGCAACAGCGCCGCCGTGCGGCCATGTATGTGCGTATGTCGACTGACCACCAGAAATATTCGACCGAAAACCAGGCCGACGCGATCCGCGAGTATGCCGCCCATCGCCAGATAGACATCGTCAAGACCTACACCGATTCCGGTAAAAGCGGCCTTAAGCTGGATGGACGCGACGCCCTTCAAAATCTGATTGCCGACGTGCAGTCGGGTTCTAAAGATTATAGCGTCATTCTCGTTCTTGACGTGACCCGCTGGGGACGGTTTCAGGATGCGGATGAAAGTGCCTATTATGAATATCTTTGCCGCCGCGCTGGCATTGATGTTCAGTATGTCGCCGAGCAGTTCGAGAACGACGGCAGTCCCGTATCCACAATCGTCAAAGGCGTTAAGCGTGCCATGGCAGGTGAATATAGCCGTGAATTATCCGGCAAGGTGTTCGCAGGACAATGCCGCCTGATCGAGATGGGCTTTCGTCAGGGTGGCCCTGCCGGATACGGATTGCGCCGTGTGCTAGTGGATGAAAACCGCCAACCCAAAGGTACGCTCAAGCGCGGAGAACATAAATCCTTACAGACCGACCGCGTTGTCCTGGTCGCGGGGCCAGACGCGGAAGTCGATACGGTACGCTGGATCTACCGCGCTTTCACCGAGGAAGGTTTGCAGGAAACCGAGATCGCCCACGCCCTCAATAACAAAGGCGTTTTGACCGATCTTGGCCGTGAATGGACGCGCGGTGTCGTTCACGGCATTCTCACCAACGAAAAATATATCGGCAACAACGTCTTTAACCGCCGTTCCTTCAAGCTCAAGAAACGCCGTGTCGTCAATTCGCCTGATATGTGGGTGCGCGCGGACGGCGTGTTCGAAGCGATCATTGAGGCGCGATATTTCTATACGGCGCAAGGCATCATCCGTGAACGCAGCCGCAAGTTCAGCGACGATGAAATGCTCACTAGGCTACGCACACTGCATGAAAAACAAGGCTGGCTGTCCGGCATCCTGATCGATGAAACCGATGATATGCCCTCCAGCAGCGCCTATGCCCATCGTTTCGGCGGGCTGACCCAAGCCTATAAACTGATCGGTTATGATCCTGGGCGTGACCAGCGTTATATCGAGGACAATAAATATCTGCGAAAAATGTATCCCGATGTCGTGGAAGGCGTGATCCGCAATATCCAGTCACTGGGCGGAAAAGTTCACCGTGAGGTCGGCAACGACTTTCTGATTGTCAATAACGAGATCAAGGTTTCGCTTGTTATTTGCCGCTGCGCCCAGACTCCCGCTGGCACCAACCGCTGGAAGATCCAGTTGGACAGCAGCCTCATGCCGGATATCACCATCGCGGTGCGCATGGAGCCGGATAACCGCCAGATCCTCGATTATTATCTGATCCCTGCGATCGATGTTGAAAACCCACAGATCCGCCTCGCTGAAAACAACCATCTTTCGCTGGATGCCTATCGCTTTGACGATCTGGAGCCGTTCTTCATGCTGGCCGAGCGTGCCGCCTTGCCGGAGGCCGCATGACGAAAGGCAAAGGCACCCGCGCTTCCGAGATTAAGATGATCCAGATCGATCGGATCAATATCCTCAATCCCCGTGTACGAAACCAGAAGGTGTTTCTGGAGATCGCCACCAATATGACCCAGGTCGGTATGAAACGTCCGATCACCGTGACGCCAAGCCGCTCCAAGGTTGACGGCAAGGATTACGACCTGATCTGCGGCCAGGGCCGGATCGAAGCCTTCACAGCCTGCGGGCAAACCGAGATTCCCGCCATCGTGATTGATGCCAGCGAGGAACAGGCATTGATCATGAGTTTGGTCGAAAACCTTGCCCGCCGTCAGCATCGCGCCACCGACCTTCTGCAAGGTATCGAAATCCTACAAGAGCAAGGCTATGACGCGCCCACCATTGCTGCCAAGACAGGATTGTCGCTCGACTACGTTAACGGCGTTCTGAATTTGATGGAGCGTGGCGAAGAACGGCTGCTCTCTGCTGTTGAAGCCGGACACATGCCGATCTCACTGGCGATCCGCGTTGCAGAAAACCCAGAAGACGAACAACGCGCCTTGCATGAGGCGTATGAATCCAAGCAACTGCGCGGCAATCGTCTGTTGCTGGCCAAACGCCTGATCGATACCAGAAAGCGGCGCGGTAAAGCCTTCGCCGATGAGCGCAAGCGTGGCAAACGCGATAAGGGTGATAAAGCACTTTCCGTACAAGACGTGTTGAAAGTTTACCAGCGGGAGGTTGATCGCAAACGTCTCTTAACCCGCAAGGCCGATGCTGTTGCCAACCGCATGTTGTTCGTCACTGAAGCCTTACGCGAATTATTGCAGGACGAGCATTTCAGCAATCTTCTGCGTGCGGAAGGTTTGACGACGCTGCCGAAGCCTCTTGCCGGATTGATAACGGAAAAAGGTCACGGTCATGGCTAAAATCCCACCGCAAAAACCCAAACTCCCCAAGGGCGAGATCAAGGCAGGCTTCGATGAGACCACCATTGATCTCAAAATCGATCAGATCGTCTCGATCAAGTTGGTCACACCCGCCGCACGCAAAAGCCCAAAATACCACCAGATATTAGCGTCCATCCGTGAGGTCGGCATTATCGAGCCGCCCGTGGTCAGCCGCGACCCGCATGCGCGCAGTAAATACATTCTGCTCGATGGCCATATGCGGATCGAGGCACTCAAAGAGCTTGGTGAAACTGAAGTCACTTGTCTGGTGTCAACGGATGATGAAGCCTTTACCTACAACAAGCATATCAACCGTCTCTCCACCGTGCAGGAACACCGGATGATCCTGCGGGCGATTGAGCGCGGCGTGCCGGAATCCAAGATCGCTGCTGCCCTTAATATCGACACCCGCAGCATTGCCACCAGGCGTGATCTATTGAACGGCATTTGTTCGGAAGCGGCTGATCTTTTGAAAGACAAGATGGTACCGATCGCCACGTTCCCGATCTTGAAACGCATGAAATCCTTCCGCCAGATCGAGGCTGCAACGCTCATGAATGATGCGGGCGTGTATTCCAAAACCTATGCCCGCGCTTTATTGGCGGCCACTCCGAAGGATCAGTTGACCGATCCCAACAAGCCGAAAAAGATCAAGGGACTGGATGAAGATCAGATGGCACGCATGGAAAGCGAGATGGAGAGCCTGCAGCGTGAATATCGCCTGATTGAGGAAAATTACGGCAAGGATGTTTTGAGCCTGACTTTGACCAAGGGCTATCTCGGATCATTGCTCGGCAATGCCAAAGTGGTGCGTTATCTCGCCCAGAACCATCGGGACATTCTTAATCAATTCCAGAAAATCGCTGATATGACCTCTCTGGCCAAGGAGAGCGCGGCGTAAACGACTGAAGCGAGCGGCTCGGCCTACTATTGTATGTTATCGGCCTTCGAGCGCCTGCATAAGGGGACCGAGACCCTTCAAGCGTCGGGACTGCGGGAGAAGCCGTCTGCCCACGGGCAGATATGGAGCAAGCGCAGTGGCAGGGATGGCGGCGACCCCGTTCGGAGCCTGCCAGGCTGGCGGTCATAGGCCAGCCGATCGGCTGTTTTTATTGGAAAATTGGTCGAATTGTCGCGCGATCCTCTGATTGAGGGCTTCAGATCGGCCAGAGGGTCGCGCTTGGGTGTTGAGGGATAGCGACTTTTCTAACGTATTACTGGTATAGTCGGAAAGAGGTGAACATCATGTCGAATGATAAACTTGATAAATTAATCAAAGGGTTGGTTGATTCTCAACCCCGCTTTGAGCGGCTGCAGGCGGTAGAAAGCCGCGTCTGGCAAGCCATCAACAAACGACGCGCGGATATGCCGCGCAACGTCGTCGAAGGCTGGTTGGCAAGCCTGTTCGTGCCAGAATACCGGATGGCGTCACTGTCTTTTGCCTTGATCGTCGGAGTTTTCGCCGCGACCTTAAGCGTTTCAAATCCGCAACCCGCCAATGCGGCGCAGGCGCTGAACCTGCACGTCTTTTCTTCAAATTATGGTATAACTTCTACGGTTATTCTTGCCAAGAACGGGGGTAAAACCTGATGCGCTCCTATCAAAAGGAAATCCTTTATTTCATCGTCATCGCGCTCGTGGGCTTTGGCGCTTTTTATGCCTGCGGTAATTTTTTTAAAGCGCCTCATCATGGCTCGGTCGATGCTCACGTCTGGCTACACGAGCAGATCGGCATTACAGCGGAGCAGGATCAAAAGCTCTCTGAAATCGAAAATAAATTTGCCGACAAGCAACGCGTGTTGCGTGAAAAAATCCATGTCGGCAACCTAGAGCTTGCAGCCGCCATGCTCGAAGATAAGGCGTTTTCCGAGCGTGTCGCTGCTGCAGTCGAGCGTATTCATCACGCTCAAGGGGAACTGCAAAAGGCGACGATTGAGCATATATTTGACATGCAGACCATATTAACGCCGCAGCAAGCGGAAAAGCTCAATAAGTTAGCCGCAGATGCCCTTGTTCAGAACCCATAGAACCCCAAAAGAGAATACCGCCGATGAGGATTACGCGCTCGTCAAGCGATTGAGTTCTGGTGACGATTTTGCGCTCAACGAGATCATGCAACGCTATAAAGAGCGCGTCTATCGTCTGTCCTGGCGTTATGTGGGCAACGAAGAAGCGGCGCTCGACGTGACGCAGGAAACTTTCACGAAACTTTACTTTAATATCGAAAAATATGACCCAGCTTACAAATTCAGCACCTGGGTCTTTCAGATCGCGGTCAATCTGTGCCGAGACCATCTTCGCAAAAACAAGAACCATGCCCGCAATGTTTCTTATGATGCGTTAAGCGAAAGCGGCTCCGGCGATTGGCAGCAGAGCGAAGAGAATATCGAGGCCAGCTTTCAATCGAAGCAGCAGCTTGCCCACTTACGGCAAGAGATCGAACGGTTGCCGGATACCCTTAAAGAAGCCTTTATTTTGTTCGCTCTTGAGGAGCGGACACAAAACGAATGCGCTGAAATCCTTAATGTTTCGGCCAAAACCGTGGAAACCCGCGTCTATCGCGCGCGCAAGATTTTATCCGAAAAACTGCACTTTTATTCTGAGGGATAGACAGATTTAAGCCGTATTAGCTTCATGAGACCAGAAAAAGGTGGGACTTTCATGAAGAAATCAATGATATGGCAATTAGCGATTGCGGCGATCCTGTTCGCCTCGCCTGCGTATGCGGACCCCTCCGCTTTAACCCTTGACCAAGTCATCAAGGAAAGCCTGCAAAAGAACACCAGCCTGTTCCGCGCCCAGCGTGATTACGACGATAAGATGGCCACGGCCACGGAAACTACCTTATTGGATAATCCTGAACTTCAGGTCGACGTTGTGCGCGATAAAGGTGAAGGCGGTACGGGGACGGATCTGGAATTTACCCAGCCTTTGAAATTCTCCCAGCTTTCCGGCGCAAGGGGCGGCTATGCCCAAGCTCTGGCGAACGTGGCCAGCATGGAGCAAAAATACGAAATACTGAAAGTCATCAATGAAACTACGGTGCTTTACACGCAAGTCTGGCTGCTCTCCGAGCGTAAAAAACTATACGAGAATTATGCCGATGACGCCGATAAAATGAAAAAACTAGTGAAGGAGTCAGCGGGGCAAGGTCAGACCAGCCCTGCGGCCTCGCATCTCTTTTCATCGGACGCCGCCAAGTTGCGGGCGGATGCGAATGCCGTTGACGCGGAGCTGCGTCAGGTGCGTACGGAACTCGCGCGATTGACGGGACGCAGCTTCCAACAGGCAAAACTGGAGCGTCCGGCTTTCGTGGTGGTGCCGGAAGATACCGAGCGGCTTTTGGCTTTCGCGCAGACGCAATCCAATCTTAGAAACGTGATCAAAAATCGTATTCAGGCGGCGGAGCGCCGTTTGAGCGTCGCCCAGCAGGACGCCGCGATGCCAGAATTCGGGCCGCGCGCATTTTATTCGCGTTCCCCCAACGGCGATGACCAGTCCTACGGCATAGGCGTTGCCTTGCGGATTCCATTGTGGAACCAGAACGACGCCGAGCGCAAACGAGCCAATGCGGAACTGCGCCAGGCCAAGTCCGAGGCCGACCTTTATGCGGGATTGCCGCAGCAAGACGTGATCGGGGAATTACAACAGAGCGCGTCCGCGCTTCAGTCTCGCGCGGACAGTTATTTTGACAGCATTCTGCCTGGCTACCGCAAATCCTATGAGTTGACGCGCAGCATGTTCCGTCAGGGGCAAGCAGACGCGCTTGAAGTTTGGCAAGTGCGCGAGAAGCTACTTTCCAGCGAAAATGAAGGGCTTGACGCGCTGGCGCAGGCCGTGAATGCGCGCGGGGCTTTGGAAGTGGAGCTGGGCGGAAAAATAGAGGAAGTCAGATAATGAAAAAGTTTTTGATCACATCGGCTCTTGTCGCGGTCCTTGGTTTATCCACACCCGCGATTGCCCATGAAGGACATGCCGAAGCGCCAGGCGAAGAAAGTGCGGGTGGCGCGGCTACAGTTTTGACGCTGTCAGATACGGCGATCAATAATCTCGGCATCCAGACGGTCAAGGCAACCATCGCACCACGGGCAACAACGGTAGATGTGAACGGGATCGTCGAGTTTCTGCCGGAACGCCAAGCCATCGCCACATCGCGCGCGGCGGGCCGCGTCTCTGAAATCCACGTCAAGGTGGGTGAGAAAGTGGCTAAGGGCCAGAGCCTTCTGACCATCCAGCCGATCTTCGTCGGCAGCTCTCCCGTATCGATCTCGTCGCCGATCGACGGCTATGTCACCAAGCAAAACGTCGTTTTGGGACAATCCGTCACGCCGGAGGCGGGATTGATGGAAATTGGCGACTCCTCGGAAGTTCTGGTGCGCGGCGTCATGTATGAAACGCCAGACGTTGCCAAAGTTCAAGTCGGCCAAAATGTCAGCGTCAATAGCAGCCTGATCGGCAATACGCCGCTACAGGGCAAGGTGCAGCGCATGGACGGTGCCTATGATCGCGGCAGCCGCACACTAAACGTCTATGCCCTGGTTGAAAACCCTGATCGCAAGCTGCTTGCCAATATGCAGGTCGTCCTCTCCGTCGAAGTGAGCGAGCCTGCCGATATTTTGACCGTTCCCGTCAAAGCCATTCTGGGCGAGAGCGGTGAACAATTCATCTTTGTAAAAAATGGCAATGAGTTTGAGCGCCGGAGCGTCAAACTGGGTGCGAAATTCGGCGCGGAGCGCGAAGTCTTGGAAGGTGTTTTCCCCGACGAGGAAGTCGTGACGGTCGGAAACTACCAGCTGCAATTCGCTAAGTCAGCTGAACCCAAAAAAGATGCCGCCACGACAAAAGACAAAAAAGATGTCCCTGCGGTGGAAGGCAAGAAGGAAGACGACGGTCACGGTCATGAGCATTGATCGCCGCACGACCCGTGAACAGAGGATTATAAAATGCTGAATGCAATCATCCAATTTTCTTTGAAGAACAGGCTTCTGGTCGTCGCGGCCTCGGCTTTGTTGATGGTCTACGGCGTGTTCGTGATCAGCAAACTGCCCGTCGACGTGTTTCCTGACTTGAACCGCCCGACCGTGACGATTTTCACCGAGGCTGAAGGTCTTGCGCCGGAAGAAGTTGAAGCCTTGGTCACTTGGCCTCTCGAAACGGCGGTCAATGGATCGACGGGGGTTGAGCGGGTGCGCTCGGCTTCCGCCATCGGTCTTTCGATTGTCTGGGTTGAGTTTGGCTGGGATACGAATATCTATACCGCCCGTCAAATCGTGGCGGAGAAACTGCAACAGGCGCAGGAAACCCTGCCGCAGGACGTACGTCCCGTCATGGGGCCGATTTCCTCGATCATGGGCGAGATCATGCTGGTTGGCTTGACCAGCGAGAACCCGAAGATCGGCGGCATGGATTTGCGCACGATTGCCGAGTGGGATATTCGCAACCGGATCCTTTCCATCTCCGGCATTTCGCAAGTCTCGGTGATCGGCGGTGAGCTGAAGCAGTATCAGGTGCTGGTTGATCCGTTGAAGCTTAAAAACTATGGCGTCACGCTGCACGATGTCGAGGCCACGATTGAAGGATCGAACATCAATGCGACGGGCGGCTTCCTGTTGTCTGATTATCAGGAAAGCCTGATCCGCAACGTCGCCAGGGTCAAAACCATCGAAGATCTGGCAAAATCACCACTGCCCAAAGAAAACGGCAGCCCAACGCCACTGACTCTTGATCAAGTTGCTGATATCAAGCTCGGCGGGCCGCTCGCCAAGCGCGGGGATGCAAGCGTCAACGGTCAATCCGCCGTCATCCTCTCTATTCAAAAGCAGCCAGGCGCCGACACGATCAAACTCACCAAGGCGGTCGAGGCGGAACTCGCCAGCATTCAAAAGACATTGCCGGAAGGCGTTAAAATCCACGGCGATATATTCAAGCAAGGAACCTTTATCGAACGGGCAATCAAGAACGTCGAAGAGGCTTTGCGCGACGGAGCAATCCTTGTAGCCATCGTTCTTTTCCTTTTTTTGCTCAACTTCCGCACCACCTTTATCACTTTGACCGCTATACCGTTGTCGTTTGTCTTGACCGCCATCGTCTTCAAGTATTTCGGGTTGAGCATCAACACCATGACCTTGGGCGGGCTGGCCGTCGCCATCGGTGAGCTGGTTGATGATGCCATTGTCGACGTCGAAAACGTCTTCCGGCGTTTACGCGAGAACCGCCATGCCGAAAAATCGCGCAACCCTTTGCAAGTGATCTTCGAAGCCTCCAGCGAAGTACGAAACTCCATCGTTTTCGCCACCATCATCGTGGTGCTGGTCTTTATCCCGCTCTTTGCAATGGGCGGCATCGAAGGCAAGATATTCCTACCGCTTGGCATAGCCTATATCACCTCCATCGTCGCGTCCTTGTTCGTCTCGCTGACGCTGACGCCCGCGCTTTGCTCCTACCTTTTGCCGAATATGAAGCGGATGAGCGCAGAGCATGACGGCTGGCTGATCCGTATGATCAAGGGAGGGCAAAAGCGCGTTCTGAACTTTGCTTTTCCCCATAGCCGATTAGTGCTGACCTTGGTCGCGTTGATCACGTTCGGGGTCATGGCGATGGTGCCGTTCTTCGGCAAGGAATTTTTACCCCAGTTCAACGAAGGATCGGTGACGATCAATATCCTGACGCCGCCTGGCACCAGCTTGGCCGAGTCAAACCGCATCGGCACGATTGCCGAGAACCTGATCCGTCAAGTGCCGGAAGCGTCCGAAACAGGACGCCGCACGGGCCGCGCCGAACGTGACGACCATGCGGAAGGCGTACATTCGAGCGAGATCGAAGTTGAGCTAAAGGAATCTGAACGCTCCCGTGGCGATATTCTGGCCGATATTCGTGATCGTCTGGATCAAATTCCAGGGATCGCGGTCAATATCGGGCAACCGATCTCTCACCGCATCGACCATATGATGAGCGGTGTCCGTGCGCAGATGGCCATCAAACTTTTTGGCACCGATCTTGATGTCTTACGCGCCAAAGCAGAGGAAATCCGCCAAGCCATGAGCGAGGTCGAGGGCGTGGTCGACCTATCCGTGGAAAAACAAGTCCTGATCCCGCAGGTGCATGTACTGTTCGACCGCGAGAAGGCAGCGTCTTACGGCCTGTTGTCGGGCGAAGCGGCTGAGTATGCCGAACTTGCGATGCAAGGCAAGGCCGTGGGACAAGTTCTGGACGGGCAGCGCACCTATGATATCGTCATGCGCCTCTCGGATGCCGCCCGTAATGATGTCGAAGCGATCAAACAAATTCCGGTCGATACGAAAGACGGCAATGTCGTACCGCTCCAGGCCATTGCGACCGTGCAGGACGCCAAGGGGCCGAATATCATCAACCGCGAGAACGCGCAACGTCGGATCGTGATACAGGCCAACGTCTCCGACCGCGATCTGGTAGGCGTGGTACAGAAGGTGCAAGCCGCCATCGACAGTAAGGTGCATCTGCCGCAAGGCTATTACGTCACCTATGGCGGTCAGTTTGAAAGTCAGGCCAGTGCCTCGCGCCTGATCGCGCTTTTGAGCCTGTTCTCCCTCGCGGGCATGTTCATGGTTCTCTATGTCCACTTCAAGAGCGCCAATCTTGCCCTGCAGGTCATGACGTCCATCCCGCTTGCCTTTATTGGCGCGGTGATCGGCGTTTGGCTGTCCGGCGGCGTGTTCTCGATTGCCACCATGGTCGGTTTTGTAACGCTGACAGGCATTGCCGCCCGCAACGGTATCATGATGATCGCTCACTATATCCACCTGATGGAGCATGAAGGCGAGAAGTTCGATCTGGCTATGGTGTATCGCGGCACGTCCGAGCGGATCATCCCCGTGTTGATGACCGCGCTGACCGCCTCTCTGGCTCTCATCCCTCTGGTGATCGCCGCCGACGAGCCAGGCCGCGAATTGTTGCATCCGGTCGCCGTGGTCATCTTCTGCGGTCTATTCTCCAGTACCTTGCTTGACCTTACGGTGCGTCCGCTTGTGTTCTGGAAGTTCGGCAAAAAGCCAATCTCAACCTTGTTACCCCAAGCCATAACCCCATAAAGGAGACCATCATGAAAAAACTACTACTGACCGCCGCTATCATTGCCTTGACAGGGTTACAGCCCGCTCTGGCTCATGAAGGCGAAGATCATTCAAAAACGGAACAACATGGCCAACACGAAACCTCGGCCATTCATGACGAGGCCACCCAGATAACGACCAAAGACGATGCCCTCAAAGTAATGCGTGACGGCGTGTCGTTTATGGATGAAGCCGTAAACAAACACAAAGCTGACTTATTTGCCGGTGGAAAAGTAATGGATCAACTCCATGATGTGACGGTTCATATTGAAGAAGCGGCCAAGTTTCTTGAAAGTGACACTGCAAATATAGATCCAGCAAAGAAGGCTCGTTTGTCCAGCGCAATCAAACAACTCGTAAAAACCACAACGGACTTCCATGTCGCTACGCACGATAAGAATATCGATAAAACCTTGGTTGAACTCAAAAAAACCCAAGGCGCGTTGAAACTGGTCGAATCTGCTTTGAAATAGGGAGGACGTTATGAAGGGAATATTACTCGCTTTAGCTGCAGGAACGCTGTTTCTTGCAGGTTGCACTACGGTTCCAGCACCTTCTCTTGAAGAGCAGATGCAGGGAAAAACACAGGCAGAACGCGCGGTTTTTCTTAAAGAAAAATGCCTTGAAGAAGCCTCGTATCGTTACATGGGCAAATACCGGAGCAACAGCTCAGGTCATGTGTCCCGCATGACGGATATCTGCAATGCCATGTCGGGCGAGATGGCAAAAACCAAATAATCGAGGAGAAAACTCATGAAACTACTTCACGCATTGCTCATTACTACGATCTTGACCACAGGGGCCGCGGCCTATGCCGCAGGCGATCATGCTGGCGGTCACACTTCCAACGCTCCCGCCGCCACAAGCATGTCTCATGATGCGATGGGGCATGGTGGCGAGAGAATGGAAGTCATGGCCGCACAAAATATGGTCAAGCTGGCGCTTGAGCCAGCCGCTCCTTTGCAGGCGGGAAAGACCACGCAAGTGACCGTAAAGCTGAATGCTGTTGCCGACGGCAAACCTCTGACGCTGGATGATCTTAAGGAAGCGCATACCAAGAAACTGCACTTGCTGGTCGTCGATCCGACGCTGACTGATTACCATCACATTCATCCTGTGGCGGGTGAAAAGCCTGGCGAGTATGTATTCGATTTCACGCCGCTTAAAAACGATACTTATCGCGTTTGGGCGGATGTGATCCCCGTTGCCACGGACAAGCAGGAGTATGTGCAAACCGACATGGGAACGCCCGCCAAGGAAAAGGCCAGCATCGATAAGGCCACGAGCATGATGGCAACGGTGGACGGATACACCTTTACCCTGGCATTGGACGGAGAGCCGAAAGCGGGCAGCCCCGTGATGGGCAACGTCACCGTTACCAAGGACGGTCAGCCTTTTACCGGATTGGAGCCTGTGATGGGTGCTTTCGCGCATGTGGTCGGATTCACCGAAGATTATAATTCCGTCCTCCATGTCCACCCGATGGGCAAAGAGCCGACCAACGATGCCGAGCGTGGCGGGCCGAAGCTGGAGTTCCATATCGAGCCTGAGAAAGCGGGCTTTGTGAAGCTATTTACCCAAGTCCGTATTGGCGGGAAGGATATTTTCGCGCCGTTCGGAATAACCGTGAAATAACCCCCGAAAAAGGAGAATACGATGAAGACGTTTTTACTGGCACTTATGATGGCCTTGACCACACTTGCTCCCGCGATGGCTGCGGATACCAGCCATGCACATGATAGCGCTTGGCTTAAACCTACCGAGGCGCAGTATGTGTGTATGATGAACAATAAGGTTTTCGATAAACCGCAAATTGCGATCGAAGTTGAAGGCAAGACCTATTACGGCTGCTGCCCGATGTGCGCGGATAAGCTGAAGAACGACGTTTCTTTGCGCACGGCAACCGATCCTGTTAGCGGGAAACCTGTCGATAAGGCCAGTGCCGTCATCGGTGCGGATACGCATGGCATGACATACTACTTCGAGAGCAAGGAAAACTTTGATAAATTCGCCAGCGGCCCGATGCCTCCTATGGACGGCGGCATGAAAATGCACGAGATGAAGGGTGGCATGATGATGCAGGAAGAGAAAAATGGGGCGACAAAGAGCGTCGATCCAGCGCCTTCCTCCAAGAACGATGAAAATCATCAACAGCACCATTAAGGGAGAACGTCATGCACCACGATAAAGACTGCGCACACGACCACAAGGGACCGTTGTCATGGATTCTTTCATGGAAAGGCATCGCCCTGATCCTGGTTCTGGCTGGTATCAGCTACTATCTTTTGACCGTCCACTTGGCGCATCTGGCCGTGGCGTTGCCGTATCTTTTCCTGTTGGCTTGTCCGTTGATGCATATCTTCGGACATAAACATAATCACGGCGACCATAAAAAGGACTGATCGAGGCAGATATTCCGGCAAAAATAGGCTTTCGCTCTTCAGGGATGAGCACTTTCAAAACGTATTATTAATGTGACGAATGCCTCGTCTCATTAACTCACTGAGAAAGAAGTCTATCATGATGAAGAATATGTCTCTTACGTCGCTTCGTTTGGGAGGACTGTTGGCTTTAACTACACTATTGGCCGCATGCGCTGCAACGACGACAACGGCAACGCCCCCTCAAACGCAAAAATATAATAGCCAGGAGTGCAAGCAGATGCGTGGACGTGGCGCGATTAATCTCGACCAATACAAAAAATGCATTTACGGCCAGCCATTTGAAGTACTGGATAAAGCATCTTAGTTGATAATTGAGGCGCGTATTTTTTAAATAAAGAGACAAGCCTGCCGATATGCTCCGACAGGCTGTTTATTTTTCTCAAGTCTTGATTACGGCACGTTTTATACTATATACCCCTATAAGGTATATAATTGAACGGAGAAACCAGATGCCAAGTCAAAGACACCCATCGCATGAGGCGGAAATCAAACGTCTTAACCGTATCGCTGGGCAGGTCGAAGGAGTCAAGAAAATGGTCGAGGAAGGCCGTTATTGTCCCGAAATCCTCTCTCAGTTACGGGCCGTGCGCTCGGCGGTCAAGGGGATCGAAACAGAAATCCTGCGCCGTCATTTATCGTCCTGCGTGGTGAGCGCCATGCAAGGCGGCGATAAAGCCAGCCGCATGAAATACATCGAGGAAGTCACAAATTTATTCTCAAAATTCGACGAATAAGGAATATCAGCCATGACCGATCATTCACATCATCACGACCATAAAAAACTAGACGAAAAACCGTCGCAAGGTTCTTGCTGCGCGATGCACGGACATGATCATCAGCCGAAGAGAACTCCTGTGGCGGACGTGCCAGCGGGCAGCGTGTATATCTGCCCGATGCATCCGCAAGTTCGCCAAGCTGGCCCTGGCAATTGCCCGATCTGCGGTATGGCCTTGGAACCGGAAATGATGACGGGGGATGAAGGCCCGAACCATGAGCTGATTGATATGACGCGACGTTTTTGGATCGGTCTTATGCTTACGCTTCCGGTCTTTATGCTGGAAATGGGTGCGCATTTGACCAATCTCCACTTTGTTACAGGCGCAATGTCCAACTGGATACAGCTTACGCTGGCAACACCCGTCGTATTGTGGGCGGGCTGGCCGTTTTTCACGCGCGGCTGGTCGTCCATAGTATCGCGTAACCTCAACATGTTCACCCTAATCGCCATCGGCACGGGCGTGGCCTGGCTGTATAGCATCGTGGCCACGCTGATGCCGGATGTTTTTCCTGAAGCCTTCCGCCATCAGGATGGTTCCGTTCCGGTGTATTTCGAAGCCGCTGCCGTGATTACGGTGTTGGTGTTGCTGGGACAGGTTCTGGAGCTGCGCGCCCGTGAAAAAACGGGTGGTGCAATCAAGGCTCTTTTAAATTTATCGCCCAAGACTGCTCGTCGGATCAACACGGACGGATCGGAAGAGGATATCCCGCTTGGTCATGTTCACACGGGAGATCTCCTGCGCGTACGTCCAGGCGAGACGGTTCCCGTTGACGGCATCGTTGTTGAAGGTAAAAGCGCGGTGGATGAATCCATGGTCACGGGCGAATCCATGCCCGTGATGAAGGAAAAAGACATCGCCGTGATCGGTGGAACCATGAACCAGACGGGCAGCTTTATCATGAAGGCGGAGCGTGTCGGCGGCGACACCATGCTCTCACGCATCGTGCAATTGGTCGCAGAGGCGCAGCGTAGCCGCGCGCCCATTCAACGATTGGCAGATCAGGTATCCGCATGGTTTGTGCCTGCGGTCATTCTTGTCGCCATCGTGGCCTTCGTTGCGTGGTTTGTATTTGGCCCTTCGCCAGCCTTTACTTACGGCTTAATCGCGGCGGTCAGCGTTCTGATCATTGCTTGCCCGTGCGCCCTCGGCCTTGCCACGCCCATGTCGATCATGGTGGGCGTCGGGCGCGGCGCGCAGGCTGGCGTTTTGATCAAGAACGCCGAAGCTCTGGAGCGCTTGGAAAAAATCGACACGCTTGTCGTCGACAAGACGGGAACGCTGACCGAAGGAAAGCCAAAAGTAACCCGCATCGTCGCACAAGGTATATCCGAAGATGATCTGCTTTTGCTGGCAGCCTCTTTGGAACAGGGAAGCGAACACCCCTTGGCTCATGCCATCGTGGTGGCGGCAAAAGAAAAAGGTTTGTCTATCACTAAAGCTGACGAGTTTGACTCGCCGACCGGAAAAGGCGTAATTGGCAAAGTGTCTGGCCGCAGGGTGACGCTCGGAAATATCAAGATGATGAACGATCTGGGCGTAGATGTTTCAGCTTTGGAAGCTGAGGGCAATGATTTACGCAAGGATGGCGCAACAGTGATATTTGCGGCGGTCGACGGCAAAGCGGCGGGGCTTCTCGCCATTGCCGATCCGATCAAGAAAACCACGCCGCAAGCGGTCAAAGAATTGCAAAAGGCTGGGATCCGCGTGGTCATGCTCACGGGCGATAATAAAACCACCGCGCAGGCCGTGGCGCGTCAGTTGGGTATCGACGAGGTCGAAGCCGAAGTATTGCCGGAAGACAAAAGCCGTATCGTCAAAAAATTGCGCGGCGAAGGCCGTGTTGTGGCTATGGCAGGAGATGGCACGAACGACGCTCCGGCTTTGGCTGCCGCCGATATCGGCATTGCCATGGGAACGGGTACGGACGTGGCCATGGAAAGCGCAGGCGTAACGCTCCTAAAAGGCGACCTCATGGGGATTGCGCGGGCGCAGAAACTCTCGAAATCCGTGATGCGAAATATCCGCCAGAACCTGTTCTTCGCCTTTATCTACAACATGGCGGGTGTTCCGGTGGCGGCGGGCGTCCTCTATCCTGTTTTCGGCGTCTTGCTCAGTCCAATCATGGCGGCAGCAGCAATGGCGCTGAGTTCCGTGTCTGTGATTGCGAATGCACTAAGGTTAAAGACGGTAAAGCTTTGAACTAATTATAAAATTTTGTCTAATTGGGTACGATTTTGGGATTATCCTTTCTTTCTGTCTCTTGAAAAGAAAGGAAATAGTTAAAAACCTTCTTTTTCCACCAAATATGGTGATTTCCCTTATTTAACGACTTTACAAAGAAAGTCTATTTATCTATTATTTCTTTAATCGAATCCAAAAGAAAGGATAACCAGCCATGTCCGGCGATAACAGCCGTCTCGGCTCTTATATACGGTGCAGCGTTGCGGGAGAGACTTATCAGGCTTTCCTGCCACCCATGCTGCCGCCACAGCCGTCTTTGAACTTGCTGGAATTGCAGGGGCTGCTGTCCAAGGCCAATCAGGCTTTGGGCAAGCTCGATGCCGTGGCCGACATCCTGCCGGACAGTAATCTGCTCCTTTATTATTACGTACGCAAAGAGGCCGTGCTGTCGTCCCAGATCGAGGGGACTCAATCGTCGCTCTCAGACTTGTTGCTCCATGAAAGCGGTGAAGCACCCAGCGTTCCGATTGACGATGTGGTCGAAGTTTCGTCTTACGTTGCGGCGCTTGAACATGGTTTGAAGCGTGTGCAGGAAGGCTTCCCCGTATCGTTGCGTTTGATCCGCGAAATGCACGCCATTCTTCTTTCTAAAGGGCGCGGCAGTAACAAACAGCCAGGTGAGTTTCGTACATCGCAAAACTGGATCGGCGGATCGCGCCCTGGCAATGCGGCTTTCGTGCCGCCACCGCCGGATCGGCTGATCGAATGCCTCGATGCTTTCGAGAAATATCTGCATCTGGAGGAGCGCTCCTATGCGTCGCTCGTCGATGCGGGACTGATCCACGTCCAGTTTGAAACCATCCACCCGTTCCTCGATGGCAATGGGCGTATCGGACGTTTGCTCATCACTTTCTTCCTCATGATGATGGGCGATCTGCGGCAACCGAATTTGTATTTGAGCTTGTTCTTTAAGAATAACCGTCAGGAATATTATTCGCGCCTCAGTGCTGTCCGCACGGCGGGCGATTGGGAGGGCTGGCTGGATTTCTTTCTGCACGGCGTAGCTGAGACTTCCAATCAGGTCGTACAGACCAGTCAGGCGATCTCCGCGCTGTTCAAATCCGACAACGATAAGATCACCACGCTGAAACGCGCTGGAATAACGGCGCGCCAAGCACACGCCCAGCTTCAAAAAGTAGCGATCTCGAACGCCATCAACATGGCTGCCGCGCTCGACGTTAGCGTTCCCACCGCGCGTCTGGCGTTGAACAACCTGAAAGAGCTGGGAATCGTGAAAGACGTCAGCGGCTCCGGCAAGGAACGCCTCTACATCTATACCGCTTTGCTCGATATTTTAGAGCAAGGCGCAGAGCCGATTGTATTAAAGGGGAATTTGGAATGACGAATAATATTCATGCAGCAAGAAAAGTAGAGCAATCTGCCCCCAAAACTTATACGCCATATCAGGGACAGTATTTTGCTCACGCGCTAACCCTCGATGGTCAGGCGGAAGATACCATCTCGCGTTCGATTGCCAGTGCAAAAGTCGATATGAACCCGCACCAGGTGGAAGCTGCGCTTTTCGCGCTACGCTCACCATTATCGCAGGGTGTTATTCTGGCTGATGAAGTCGGTTTGGGTAAAACCATTGAGGCGAGCCTTGTGATCGCCCAGAAATGGGCCGAGCGTCAGCGAAGAATCTTGCTGATTGTACCAGCTATGCTCCGCAATCAATGGGCGCAAGAGTTAAGTGAAAAGTTTTCTATGCCCACCACCATCATAGAAACCTCCAGCTATAACGCTGCCAAGAAAGCTGGAAAACTCAATCCGTTTGAAAGCGACCGTATCGTCATTTGTTCATATGAGTTTGCCGCCAGAAAAAATGTTGATGTTAAAAATATCGATTGGCACCTGGTTATCTTTGACGAAGCCCACAAGCTGCGTAATGTCTGGAAAAAAGATGGAGCCAAGAAAGCCAAAGCCCTTCAGGCGGCATTGGACGGCAAAAAGAAAATGCTGTTGTCTGCAACGCCTTTGCAAAACTCCTTGCTGGAACTGTATGGCCTAATCTCGATTATTGATCCCCATTTCTTTGGCAGTGCCGATGCCTTCAAGGCGCAGTATGTCGGCGGCAAAGCTACCGCGCAGAACCTTGATATTCTCAAACACCGTCTTGGCAAAGTGTGCAGCCGTACATTGCGCCGTCAGGTACAGCAGGAAGGCGGCATCAAGTTTACACGCCGCCATTCGATTGTGGAAGATTTCCGCCCCAGCCAGGAAGAGCTTGATCTATACGATAGCATTTCAAGCTATTTGCAGCGCGATGACATCGCTTCAATCAAACCAGGTGCGCGCCACCTCGTCACGCTTGTGATCAGAAAGATTCTGGCCTCGTCATCTTTTGCCATCAGCGGCACGCTTGAAAAAATGATCCAGCGCCTTGAAAGCGGTCTGACGGACATCAATACTGATACGCTTGATGACATTGAGAACATCAAGGACATCGCTGAAGAACTGGATTTTGAAGACGAGGATGATGGTGAAAAACCTGACAACCAGGCTCTTAGAAAAGAAATTGACGAATTAAAATCCTATCAAGTGCTGGCAAAGCGTATTCAACAGAATGAAAAAGGCAATGCACTGCTCAAGGTGCTGGATCGCGCTTTTGCACGCGTGACGGAGCTGGGCGGCGCACGCAAGGCTGTTGTCTTCACTGAATCTTGCCGGACGCAACAGCATTTGAAAGAATTGCTGGAAGCCAACGGCTATGCTGGCGAGATTGTCCTGCTTAACGGGTCGAACAATGACCCTGAATCAAAGCGCATTTATCAGGAATGGCAAGCGCGCCATAAAGGATCGGATAAGGTTTCCGGTTCAAAATCGGCAGATATGAAGGCCGCTATCGTTGAAGAGTTCAAAAACAAAGCCACCATTTTAATCTCGACGGAATCCGGTGCCGAGGGCGTGAACATGCAGTTCTGCTCCTTGCTGGTCAATTATGATCTGCCCTGGAACCCACAGCGGGTTGAGCAGCGCATTGGTCGTGTCCATCGTTACGGCCAGCAATGCGATGTGGTTGTGGTCAACTTCCTCAATAAGGGCAACAAGGCCGACCAGCTCGTCTTTGAATTGCTGGATCGTAAATTTAAGCTCTTTGAAGGCGTCTTCGGTGCCAGCGATGAAATCCTGGGTGCGATTGAGTCGGGTGTCGATATTGAACAGCGCATCAACGGCATCCTGCAAAAATGCCGCCACACAACAGAGATCGAACAAAACTTTGCCCAGCTCCAGCTGGATTTAGATGGCTTGATCGAGGCACGGGAACAAGACGCCCGCCGTACTTTGCTGGAAAACTTTGATCCTGAAGTTCTGCGTAAGCTGCAAAGCCGTCGCAGCAGTATGGATCTTGCCCTCAACGCTTACGAAGAGCAGTTGATGACTATGATCCGTGCCGAGCTACCGGATGCAGAATTTGAAGAGGCCAGCTTCAAGCATAATGGCGAGGAATATTTCCTGAAATGGAAAGAGGCTGAAGAAAACAACGGCCAGTTCTTCCGTATCGATCACGGTTTGGCGGGGCAACTCGTTGATGGTGCAAAAGCAAAGACTTTGCCTGTTTCGACTGTGCGTTTCCACCTTGACCGCTACGGCATGCAATTGGGCGATCTAAAGGAGTTCCGTGGTAAGTCGGGCTGGCTGGCATTGTCCAAGCTCACCGTTGAATCGATTAATACGGTTGAACATCTTATCGCTGCCGCCAAAACAGATGATGGTCAGGTGCTTGACGGCGATCTTTGCGCACGCCTGATGCTGGTACCGTCAGAGATTGTCGGATCACCGCAAGGAAATGCTCCCGCTGATCTGCCCATCATCGCCGATCAAATCGTTCAAACGCATCTCCGTCAGGCGCATGATGAAAACGGCGTCTATTTTGAGGAAGAGCGCGACAAGCTGGAACGCTGGGCCGAAGACACCAAGCAGGCCATGGAACAAGAAATCAAGGCCCTGGAAAAAGAGATCCGCGAAGCCAAGAAGCTGGCGCGCAGTCTGGCCACTTTGGATGAAAAGACCAAAGAACAGCGCCGTATTAAAAAGATGGAAAAAGACCGCGATGATAAGATGCTTGAATTCTTCAACACCCGTAAACAGGTGGACGAAAAAATGGAAGAACTTCTCGATACCATCGAAGCAAAATTACAGTTGAATCCAGTGCTCACTTCGGTCTTCATGATCCGGTGGGAGTTGGTGTAGGAAAGTAGGATTATCATGGCAAAAAAACAAAAACTGGAGCTGACCTGGATTGGCAAAGAAAATCGGCCAAAGCTGGAGCCACGTATTTTGCTGGAAGATACTACCATGTCCTATCATGCGCCGCACAAGGTGACAGAGGATGACCTGTTTGATAATCGGCTTATTTTTGGAGATAATCTTTTAGCACTAAGGGCTTTGGAGCAGGAATTTACTGGCAAAATTAAATGTATATATATTGATCCCCCCTTCAATATTGATGCGGCTGGGGTTCCATACGAAGACAACATAGAAAATTCTTTGTGGCTCTCTCTAATGAGAAGCCGATTAGAAATTCTTCATCGTCTTATGACGAGGGATGGTCTTATCTTCGTACATATTGATGATGAAATGCTACATTACCTTGCCGTTTTAATGGATGAGATTTTTTCTAAATCTAATAGAATTAATATTATAGCTGTTAAGATGAGCGAAGCCTCTGGCGTAAAGATGTCTCATGCGGACAAGCGGCTTCCAAAGCTAAAAGAATATATTTTGGTTTATAAGAAAGAATTAACACCAACAATTACCATTGAAAAAATACCAACTGGTGAATGGAATGAGGAGTATAAAACGTTACTGGTAGATATTTCGAAAGAGGATATAAGCGAACTAAAAGATATAATCTCAAAAGAAAAATGTGATGAAGGCGATGTAGCCGAATGTTTGAGGATTCTTAAGAAAGCAAGGACAATAAGTCTCAGTAAATTTTTTAAAGATAATGATATAAAAGAGAAAGAACAAAACGCCTGGAAGTTTGATAATGCTTGGAGAATTATTCAAGCAGTTGGATCTTCAAGTGTTCTCAATCTTGCAAAACGCCAACCTAAACAAGACCAAGAAATAGCAGCAGCACTTTCTGCCACAGGTTTAATCTATCTTTATAAGACCGATGTTGATCCAGAAGCGAAGCAACCACGAGTGCAGGTTATTTTTGCGGACGATAATCTTCTCCAAAATCCTGGAGATTTTTGGTCGGATATTAAAACAACTGGTGGTGTCGGACAAGAAGGGGGAGTTCTATTCCCAAACAGTAAAAAGCCAGAAGCCCTATTAAAAAGAATTATTGGCATGTGTACTCAACCTGGAGATATCGTTCTAGATTCATTTGCTGGCTCAGGAACAACTGGTGCCGTTGCCCATAAAATGAAGCGTCGCTGGATAATGGTGGAGCTTATGGAGCATTGCCATACGCATGTTATACCACGCCTTAAAAGCGTGATTGATGGAACAGATGCCAGCGGTATTACAAAAGCAGTCGACTGGAGAGCCGGTGGCGGGTTCCGGTACTATTACCTTGCTCCATCGCTTCTGCAAAAAGACAAATGGGATAACTGGGTTATCAGCACCGAATACAATGCTGCGATGCTTTCCGAGGCCATGTGCAAGCTGATGGGTTTCACTTATCAGCCCAATTCAGAGCATTATTGGATTCACGGACATTCGTCGGAATCTGACTTTATCTATGTGACCACCGCTGTTCTGACGCATGACCAGTTAAAAGTTATCAGCGAGGAAGTCGGCAAAAACAGAACGCTTCTGATTTGTTGCAAGGCATTTAAAGCCAATCAAGACGCTTTTGAAAACCTAACAATTCGCAAAATTCCTGCCGCTGTTCTTGTGAAATGCGAATGGGGCAAGGATGATTACAGTTTGAATGTCGCCAATCTTCAACCGAAACCGGAACCAGAAAACAAGGGCAATGGCACACCTTCCTTGTTTGATACAATGCAGGAAGGTTAAGCCATGAACCGTACCGTAAGCTCTATCACCGCACGTCTCTCTCTTCGCAGCCCACAGGAAGAGTCGCTTGAAATTCTGGCCAACATTCTTGAGAGCATTGAGCTTTCAAAGGCTCCTGATCTGATTCAGACCCTAAAAACAATCGAAGGCATGTATCCGTCGGTTAAGGATTTTGAGCGTGAATTTCCATCGCTGTGCTTTGCTATTGCTACGGGTGTCGGTAAAACTCGCCTGATGGGCGCCTTTATTGCTTATTTTTATCTGACAGGCCGCAGTCACAATTTCTTTGTCCTCGCGCCCAACTTGACCATTTACGACAAGCTGATCAGCGATTTCTCACCGCAAAGCCCAAAATACGTTTTCAGGGGCATCGCAGAATTCGCCACCAATCAGCCTGTTATCATTACAGGCGACAACTATGAAAGTGGTATCGGTGTGCGCGGGCGTGACCTGTTAGGGCATGACGACACGCCGTATATCAATATTTTCAATATCTCCAAGATCAACGCCACGGAGAACAAGCCAGGTGCGGCGAAAAGCAAGGTAGCCAAAATCAAGCGGCTGCAAGAATATATTGGCGAAAGCTATTTTGAATATCTCTCGAACCTGCCTGACCTTGTGCTGTTGATGGATGAGGCGCACCGTTACCGTGCGACGGCTGGGGCAAATGCAATTAATGAATTGAAGCCCTTACTTGGAATTGAGCTGACTGCAACGCCAAAATCGGTCGGTGCAAAGTCAACAGACTTTAAGAATATTATCTATGATTACCCGCTGGCTCAGGCGATGATTGACGGCTACGTCAAGGATCCTGCCGTTGCTACGCGTAAGGATTTCAATGTCGAGCAATACAAAAATGACCCTGAACGGCTGGAACGCATCAAACTTGAAGATGGTATCCACCACCACGAGCATGTGAAAGTCGAGCTGGATGTTTATGCCCGCCAGTATGCCAAGCCGCTCGTAAAGCCGTTTATGTTGGTTGTCGCTCAAGATACGGAGCACGCCCGTCAGCTGCGCGCTGTCATGGAGAGCAATGATTTCTTCGCTGGCCGCTATAAAGGCAAAGTCGCAGAGATTCACTCCAAACAGTCTGGCACTGAAGAAGATGAAAATATTCAAAAGCTGATTGCAATTGAGAACCCTGCCGAGCCAACGGAAATCGTTATTCACGTTAACAAGCTAAAAGAAGGCTGGGACGTTACCAACCTTTATACGATCGTCCCGTTGCGGGCATCGGCTTCGGAAATTCTGACCGAGCAGACCATTGGACGCGGTTTGCGTTTGCCGTATGGCCGTCGCACGGGAGTTGAAGCGGTTGACCGTTTGACAATCGTCGCCCACGACCAATTCCAGAAAATTGTGGATGCCGCCAACAATCCTGATTCCATCATCCGCAAGACGGTGATCATCGGCGAAGGTGGCGAGATTGGTCTTGAAAAGCCCAGGGCGATTGAGGTTCCCTC
Organism: Alphaproteobacteria bacterium; assembly: GCA_009927055.1. Taxonomy (GTDB): domain Bacteria; phylum Pseudomonadota; class Alphaproteobacteria; order UBA9219; family RFNS01; genus RFNS01. Next base: position 24,440 of record RFNS01000061.1, read on the forward strand.
CATTGCCGAAACGGCGCTTTCTGGTTTCAAAGACAGATCTCAAGATGATTATGCTGTATCAGCTATCATTAAGTCGCCGGAGCATCAGCACATTGCCGCTGTGACGATTGAAGTGGCAAGAAAATATGAGCGCCTTGATAGTTCGCAAAAACTTAAAGAGCCGGAAATACAAAAGAAGATCGCCGACGAGGTTAGAGAAATCCTTCGTCCTGTTCAGGGAGCATTAGACGGCATTCTTCAAGGGCCGGATATTGAAGAGGTTGTGAATACCGTTACCACCAACCTTGCAGAATTGACGATTGACGTTCCGAACATCGTCCTCATTCCAACGCGCGAGATCACATACGGCTTCAAGGATTTTGACTTGCAAAACCTTGGGACGGTTAATTATCCGCCCGTCAGCGAAGAAATTCTAATCCACCAGCTTCGTACCAATCAAAAGTCCACTCTGACGTGGAACAGCAATATCGAACGTGAAGCGCGGCCAGAAAATTATATCGTTCGGTCTCTCATCGATCATGACGAGATTGATTACGACGAACACGCCGATCTGCTGTACAAACTGGCAGGCCAGATTGTTACGCGCTTGCGGGCATATCTGAAAGACGAAACTGAAGTTGAAAACGTCCTTCTCTATTATCAGAAACGCTTGTCCCAGTTTGTGTTTGCCCAGATGATGGAACATTACTGGGAGACGCCGACGGATTATCGCCCTAGCATCACGCAAGGCTTTTCGATCTTAAAGCCTGTCAACTACACCCTGGCGGCAAGTGAGAAACCTCGTAATTTCCGGCAAATCCCGCAGAACAAATCAGATGTTAAAAAGATGGTGTTCTCTGGCTTTACCAAATGTTGCTACCCACTGCAAAAGTTTGACTCGGTGGACGGCGAATTGCGCTTTGCCAATTTACTGGAAGACGATGCAACCGTTTTGAAATGGATGAAGCCAGCGCCTGGTGTCTTCCGTATCGAATATCGTGATGGCATCCCATACAATCCGGACTTTGTCGTCGAGACAACTACGGAAAAGCTGATCTGCGAACCGAAAATGGAATCGGAGATGAAAAGCGATGACGTTTTGACCAAGGCGCGGTCGGCCACAAAATGGTGTCGGTATGCTTCGGAATACGCGAAGGCCAATGGTAAAAAGCCATGGTCATATCTTTTAATTCCGCATACGGCTATCGGTAGCAACCGTTCTCTGGATTCCTTAAAAGCGGAATACCAAGTTAACGAGCTTGATCTTTAACGGCATTGAACAAGCTGTTGCCTGACCAAAGCGTAGTCTTGTAACACGGCTGGAAAAACTGCACCTGCAGGGGCAGATTCAATTTCATCTGCCAACTTATGCTGAAACTCCCGATCATACTTCTTGATCGGTGGGCAAACGCAGGCCGGATCAGAATTTGCCGTTGCGCAGGCGGTCAACAAGCTCACCGCGATTGCGAGGAGCATCAAGCGTGGCACGCAATTGAGCATCTTTAATCTCCAATGATTTTTTGAGTTGATCGACACGTTCAGCGTTACGGCCAGCTTGGCGCGCACCCAGCAGAACAGCACTGACCGACAATGCCGCCACGCTCCATCCGATGAGGCGCAGGGCATTGCCGGAAAGCCAGGTTTTGATGATCGCCCACATTAGCGGAGCCCCTTGCGGTGATCATCGATCCGCGCCCAAAGCATAACGCCGATGCCGATAAGGGTAACGGCCAGCAGCAGCCATTTGGCGACTTCCAGGTACGGCGCGAGGCCCACCAGGGCGTCGCGGGCGGGGTCAATGGTTTGCTGGACGGCTTCAACCACGCCCAGGCCCGCCGTGGCGGCTGTGGCGGCCTGTCCGCCCTTGACAGTGCGGCTGGCCTGCAAGTTGACCTTTTCCGGCTCCACGCCTGCCAACACCAGCCCCTTGGTCAACGCGACGTCGGTATAGGGTTGCTGGCCATTTTCATGCCGGATGATCGCTTTGGTCAGCGGCAGGAGATGATCAAAACGGTGCATGTCGAGGATCTGGTCGGCATCCTGTCCCGTGTCCGCTGCCACAGCCCTTATATACGCATTCGTGTTGTTTTCGTTCGGGGGTGCCCAGCGAGAAATTATCTGGCGGATCGTGCGCAGGCCATGCTTGTCCTGATAGGCAATCAACGTGCGTGCCAGCGCGCGGATGCCGTAAATGGCCGATTTGAACGTGAAGAATTCCACGTCACCCTGGCGCTCCGCCAAACCTTGCCATGGATCGCCATTGCGGCGAAGGTTGCCAGGGTTGTTGTTGCGGATGCCGCGCGGCGTGCGTTCGGAAGTTGATACCGTCATTGTTTTCTCCTGTCTGTTAGCGGTTAAAAAAGGGCTTGATGATCTGTTCGAGCAGCGCACCCGCGATAGCGCCCAGCGCCAGCACCACCGCAAAGCCGCCTTTCCAGCGGTTCGCCATGCGGTCGAGATCGGCGAGCTTGGTATCCATGCCCTCGACCTTGGTTTTCAGTTCTGTAATGGCCGTGGTCAGGGTCTGGACTTGGGCTTCCAGCCTACCGATGGCACGGAAGTATTCCGGTTCCGTCATGGGCGTGTTCTCCTGTTCCCGCCCGTTATGGGCAGGGTTTTGGTTCTGGTTTTTCATGGGTGGCTCCGTTTATCCGGCGACGACGATCAACATGCCGCCTTGTCCCGTGGACGGGGGTGACCCGTTCCGGCGCACAACTTCAACAGCAAGCTGGGTCAGACGAAGATTACCGCTTGTAGCGCGGCGTACAGTTTCAATGGCAAGCTGGCTTACTTGCAGGCGTGCCTCTGTCGGGCGGCGCAACGCTTCAACGGCGACCTGGCTGACGCGCAGAACGGGGTTATCAACCAGAGTGAAGGTATCGGAAAAATCAAAATATCCGACACCGCCATCTGCCGCACCGCCGCTGGTCAGATCGGAACCGCTGCCGCCATACCAGATCGTTCCCGTGCGGCTGGTGGTGACCGTGTTTCGAGAACGGTAACCGATCTCGACAACGATGCGGTCGCCCGTCAGCGCAGCAACGGCGGTTAAGGTCGCGGCTGCCGACAGAGCCTTGCCCAGCGCCGTCGTTCCCCATTCATTGGTGTCAGGGTCGGCATAGTTGGCCAGCAATGTGCCGCGCAGATTGTCGGTGTCGCCCTGCGTGACAAAAACGTGAAGGTAATACGCCATATCGGCGGCAGCGTTGGATTCCTGCACGCCCATCATAAGGTTCAGCGTGCCAGAAAAATTATGATCCGCCGCCAGCGGTGCAGATACGCAACGCAGAAGCAGAACATCGTAATCCGCTGAGGAGACGGTTTCCGCGCTGCCGATAGACAACGGCCCACCCAGGCCGGACAAATCCTTGGCACCCATGCCGCAAATGGCATGACCCGTTGTCTTCTCCCACGCGCCACGGATCGTCGTCGGCGTGTATGCAACTCCGACGGCTGATGGATAGAGCTTTGTCATTATGCTTGAACCTTGTAGCCAAATTCAGCGCCGTTGATCTCGCTTTCTGTCCAGGCTGCCGTGGTGTTTGGATTTTGCTCCATGACCTGGCGGTAAACCCGATAATCGGTGCCGACGTTTTGCGACGCGCCTTCATAATCGGTGCTAGAAACGCGCGTCAGCGAACGCAGCGTTCGCCCACCCGCATCGTCTTTACGCGCGGCCATGTTCACTTGGACACCGAAAATGCTCCCCGTGATCGCCGGAAGGTTCCCGCAATCGAGCGTGTCGCGCTGCCCGACCGTATTGCTGTAGTTATAGGTGGAATCGCTATCAATCGTCGTGTCGTCCAGGTTGTCCCAGTTGCTGGCGCTGCCCTGTTTGCTGAATTCAGAATAATTGCCAGCGCTGATGGGGCGAACGGTATCCACGCGCACGTCACCGAGGAAGGTGTTGTTATTGCTGCCCGTGCTATCGCAGACGTAAAGATCATCGATGGCATTGTCAGATCCGCGACCCCAGATTTGAATACGCACCGCTGTTGAGAGGGTGGTGGACTGTTTGGTATCGCCCGTGAAATTGATCCAGGTGCTTTCGTTGACGCGCACCTCCCAATTCCCGCCGCTATCTGCAATCGTGTATTTAACTTCGATATAGTTCCAGGTCAGGATCGGCAGTGCATTCGTGGACGTGGCCAACAACGTGCCGCTCGTCACGGAGTTTCGGTAAACGCGAATGGTGCCATCGTTGCCGATAGAAAGCGCACCCTGAATTGTGCCTGCCTCATCCGTGAACCGCAGCAGCTCTGTTGTTTCGGTGGAAAGCATGTAAAGCCCGAAACCAACAATCCAGGTTGATTGCGGATCAAAGGTCAGGCCGATGAAATCGCTGGAAGTGCGGAACAGCAAAGCTGTGCTGCCGGAGCGACGGCCTGTCATGGTGGTGATGCCGCTCGACCCGCCGCTATCATTGTAAGAAGCATACTTGAGCGGAATCTGGCTGGGGATCGAATAATGATCGAAGCCGTCAATGAAACGTAAAGCCATGTGTTTTCTCCTTAAAGTCGAATGCCTGCCAGCGCGAAGCCAATATCGGCCAGCGTACTGTCAGCGGGGCTTGGGGCGATGATGGTCAGCACGTCACCCGCCGCGAAATCGGTGAGCGTGGCTGCTGTGAAAGTCGGTGTGCTGGCACCAGCCGCGAATTGCATGGTGGCGAATTGCGTGCCGTTCTTGCGGATGGAAAATGTGGCGGTTGCGCCTGAAACCGTTCCTGCCACACCTCGGCTGTTGGCCATAGCGGCGGGGAACCGCACCGCGCGCGGTATCGGATAGCGCAATACGACCGCACCGCCTGTTGGAATCCCTGCAAGTGTGCCACCGATATCGTAAGGGACGCTAACACCAACGGCTGTTTCAGCAACGATTTGAAAAGTCGTGCCATCGCAATAAAGCAGTTTGCGATCACCGACCGCGAAGGAAATGGCCGTGCCGGATGGCGTTTTCACCGAAAGAGTGAAGCCGCCCGTCGTGCTGTTTTCCACCATCAGCAGCTTGGCCTTGGCGGGGATGGTGATCGTCCGGCCCGCCGTCAGCGTGCCAGTGAGCTTCATCGACAGCGTGCCGAGCATTTGCGCATCGGTGAGCGTGGTGTCCACGTCGAGAATGGCAATGCTGGTAAGCTGGCATAAGGCTTTGTCCAACGCATCGAAGGCGGCGTTGGCCGTGACTTCTTTTTGCGCCTGGTTGGCGGCGATATATTCAATCGCAAGATTAGGTGTTGGCATGTTTCGTCCTCAAATGGTGGCTTGTTTCACTTGGCCGCGCCCGATCACGGCATTGATTTGGTACACGGCAATGCTGATCGCGCTCTGGGTCGAGCCGAAATCGACAACCTGATCAGCGGCACTGTATGCGGCGGTCGGCGTGGTGGCCGTGATCGTCCGTTTGACGGTGCTGCCCGATAGAATGTCGATCTCGTATTTTTCGGCATCTTCGAAGAGCGGAACGTCGGTACCGTCCAGCCATTCGCCATACCAGCGTGTGCGGCGTTTCCAGGTGATCGTCAGATTACCGCTGCCATCGCGCGCGCCTTTGACCTGGACAGGCGCAAAGCAGCGCAGGCTGTTGCCTTTGAACACGAAGGGATTGGACGGCGCGTCATCCCAATTGCCGCCGTCAGGAATGCCCTTGTAGTAAGCCGTTTTATTGATTTCGGTCGCAGGCAGCGGCGCACGATAATTGCCGTCATCGGATAAGAGAACGAAGCGTTCGCCCATCGTGTGTGTTCCCGTGGCCCATTCCGTGCCGCGCCGACCGCGCAACAGGCCGGACAGCTCGTAAAGGCCGCTGGCCAGGACGTTGGCGTTGCGCCATTGAATGACTTCGTCGCCCAGCAGCGCCACGTTCGTCCAATTGAGAACCTCCAAGGCGGTTTTGCTGTCAAGTGTGCCTTGTGTCAGGGCGATTTGAACCTTGTTCGTTTCATCCCACGTCCACGGATTTGCCGTGTTGGCAAGCACAGTAGCCGACCACCCGAAGGTGGGGCCGTCATTGCCTGTGCCGAGAACTTCCCAGGCCAGCTCGTCCGGAGAGCGATACATCGATGCGCCCGTGACGGTGTTGTCGCGGAAACCGAAGGCATAATAGATGCCCAGGTTATTATCCTCATACCGTAGCATGGGCATATCCAGGATCAGCAGCGGGGTTGGCCCCGTGTTGCTGATCGGCGTGGCTGGCAAGCCGCCACCGGAGCCTGTCGAAGTCGAGATGTAAACGATCTCGTCCTCGGCCACGGCTTCGCAGGACACGACGTTGTTGCCGCCAAAATCCACTTTGTTCAATCGCAGCTTCAGCGAAAGATCATCGACGTTGACGGTCAGAACGTCAGCGGGATCTAGGCGTAGCCATTTCGGCGGCAAGCTGAATTTATACTGGTTGCGTTCGACCCAGGCATTGTAGAGCGTGCGCTCGGCGATTTGTTTTGCTTCATCTGGCGTCAGAGAGATCGAAACTTCTCTCGTCTGCTTTTCCCGCGTGATAATGGCATCCGTGATACGGGAGGCGTGCTGGGTGTTCGGCTGGTGATCGCGCGTCGGATCGACATGCACGATGTCGAGGCGCTGCGGCAATTCCACATCCTGCACACGGCTTTCCGAAAGACGGATTTGTTCATCCTGTCCGCTATCGCTGGCTCCTAAATCATCCTTCGCAATCGTGGCGGCAGATGCGCCACCGCGCGGGATAAAGCGCAGGATGCCATCCGTTTCCACGGCATCGATGAAATACGACCCCAGCAGCGGCTCCAAAGCCTCGCGCGCGGCCATGCGGCGGCTGACCACATACCCGCGCAAGGATTGGCTTACAGCGCTTGAAATAACGCTCGTGGAGGCCATACCAGCCTTTTGGCAGATGTCCTTTAGAACATTCGACAAAGGCACTGCATCATTGCCGTAACGCTCCAGAGGATATTTGAACATGCCATCGTAGGTCATGATGATGGCAGAGTGCGTGAACTTTTCGTATGTCCCGCCAAGCTGGGCGGGGAACGTGGTTGCCAGATCGAGCAAATCGATCCGGCGCTCGATCTTCATCGTGACCAGATTGACTAGAGTCACGTCGTAATCAGCAACCGCCCAATATTTCCCGTTGAGGGGATAATTGAAGTCCGACTGGATGCCCCAGCCTGCGGGGACGGCGACATCATCGCAATGACCCGCGTAGCCGCTTTCCGGATGCCATTTGATCAGGCGCTGGCCCAAGCCGAGCGTGAAATAAATATGGTCTGTGAAGTCGTCCCACCACACCGTGCGCGGCAATTCGCCGTCCGTCCAAGCGATGCTGCTCCATTCGGTCAATTCCCCTGAGCCGAGGCCATTAGGAACGAAGAGGCGCACATAACCGCCCGTGACTTGCCAATAACGGCCATACGGATCGTCGCACATCGGCCCGCCGAACATGACGGAAGGAAAGTAAGCGGACAGGTCGGTAATCAATTTGAGGTTCAGATCGTAAACCTCGCGCGTACCGTAGCAGAAGATTTTATCCCGCCGCACGCAGCCGTTGACACTGAAGCTGATCTTCGGGCTGCTGATCGCCACGATGCCCAGGGTTTCAGGGTGCCGTTTTACGAGGCGCATGGTTACGCCGTAGGCATCCGTCGCGTGATAATAATAACCCTGGCTGTCCATGCCGCAGACATCGCCATAGACATCATTGGCGCCAGGATAGATTGGCGCCCAATTCGGATCTTCTAAATCGCGCTCCAAAACGAAGCGGTTGTTGACGCAATCGTATTTCCAAACGTGATCTGCACCTGTGCCAATCATCATGCCGCGCGCTTGATCGAGAATACCGCCTTCCTTCGTCATCGTGGTTGCGGGCGGGAAGATAAAGCGGTCGCTCTGCATATCGCCGTCGGCAACAACCTCGGCGCTGATATTCGGAATGCGGTTGGCAAAATCCTTTAGCTGCAGATCGTCAAAAACTAGATAGCACATGCCTCTGAAGGCAGGCACGTTGCCCGCGCCAAGATGCATTTCCATCGTGGAATCCGGCTCTTCATCTTCGCCGCCGCGATGGATGCGCACCACGCCTGGATATTTCTCGGTCGATTGCGTGTTGCTGGCGCTTGCATCATAAATCACCTTCGTGTCCGCCCAGATCCGGCGCACTGTTGCCACGGGGCCAAGGCAAAGACCGACTGCAAAGGAAACGGAATAGCTGTAAGTGGTCTGCGACGATTTCTTGCCGCCGCCTTTACCGCCGCTGCTTTTCTTGACAGTGCGAGTTTCTTTGAGTGGCGTCGACCAGATGACGTTGCCAGAAATCCGCATGGTTCCATACACAAGCGGAATCGGCGCGCCGTAAGTCGAGGTTTGTACCGACAAATCATCAATGCGTGGGCCTTCGATGTTTTGGCCTTTGCCGCCGCCGAACAGAAGATTTCCCAGCAAGACGCCGCCCAGCCAGCCTGCGGACGCACCGATCCCGATGGCGGAACCGAGGGCGGATCCGACCACACCTAAAGCAAGAACAGCCATTACATACCTTTGAAATACGGAAAGCGATAAGCCGCCGAGATGCGTTGCTGCCAGCGTTCGTCAAGCCCATGCTCGACGACTTTGCCGACACCTGAATAGCTATGGATGATCCCGTGATCGGTGATCAAAGCGACGTGCTGCGGCTCACGGCCCCAAGCCATGAAATAGAAATCGGCAATCTGGGCTTCCTCCACCGGAATGGGGATGAACCAGCGGCTCAAGGCTTCGCGCATGCGGCGGCTGTCCGGCATCATCGAATAATTGGCGTAAGACAAAGCCTCCGTTGAATTCGGATCGTAATCCATCAGATTGTGCTGCATGCCGATGGCTTTGATCAAGCCGATGCAATCACAGGCCACGCCTTTGAGTGCGCCTTGGTGCTTGAAAGGCGTGTTGATCCATTCGCGCGCTTCGCGCACGATGTCCATGCGGGTGAGTTTATTTGCCATCGGGATAAGCCAGAACCTGATCGTTGCCAGGGACGTTCGGTTCGCCCCTGAAGTTTTTGACGTTGTTGTACCTGTCTTTACAGGTGGAAAACTTCTTATCGCAGCCAGGGCGCAAGCTGTAATTGTCGCCGACCGCCACGATGCTGGGCATGGGCAAGAACAACGTGAACGCACCGCCGCTGGCGAAGGCTTTGACCTCCATCTTGCGCCCCACGTTCGCGCCGCTCGTCCAGGTCAATAAACCGCCGTTCCAGTAATTCACGCCCTCAGCGCGCGACGTATCGGTAAAACTGCGTCTGTCAGTAACGGCTGTTATACCGCCCGTGACTGTGAGCGCGGCCAGGTTGACCTTGCAGCGCGTATCACCAAGATCGGCGCGGCAATCTGCCGTATAAAGTTCAACAATTTGCTGCGAAAGCGCTTGTGATAAGCCGCGTAGTTCGGCACGAAAAACTGTGTCTTTTAGTTCCACTTCGCCGATGGTGCCGCGCTTCAGGATGATTTTACCGTTGGCAAGATTACTCCAGTTAACGAGGAATATCTCCACCGTCGCACCGTCCCACACGCCTGCGCGCAAATCGGCGGCGCTCAGGGTTTCGCTGTCAATCGCGCTTTCGATGTCAAGATTGTCCACCGCAAGATTGGCAATCGTATGAATAGCCGAGCGCGTATAGCCAGAACGCGCAATGTAAACCAAGCTCTCTACCGTTAAATCCTTGTCGAAATCCGTAAAGCCGAATATCGACCCATCGCGGCGCGTAACCTTCCAGCAAGTGGCAAGCGTCGTCGTCTCGCCACCGATGTGGGTGGCGAGTTGTGAACTGGCTGATTTCATGAGTTTCTCTATTTAATTGGCTAGTTAAGCGCGGCGTTTTTATTATATTTCCGCATAGATATTATTAAGAGGGCAACGCCCATAAAAATAGCACTGTCCGTGACGTTAAACGCAGGCCAGTGATAACCGAGAGCATGGAAATCTAAGTAATCTGCTACTGCGCCATGCAAAACACGATCAATTACGTTGCCCACAGCCCCGCCAATAATCAAGCTATAAGCCGTTGCTTCAAAAGAACTGGTAGCCCGTAACAGCAAGTGTGTAAGAAATACGCTAATTCCCAATGCGAATATTGACAATATCCATTGGCCATAAGTGAGCTTGTTAAGCATGCCAAAACTAATGCCGTAATTCCATACTTCTACAAAATTAAAAAACGGCGTTATTGCAATAGATTTTCCCTCTTCTTGAAGTACGGAAAATACCCAAGCCTGAATTATTGTATCAAGCACAATTACAGCAAAAACAATAAGTATTCCGATCATTAAGTTTTTACGCAACTTCATTTTTTTTCTCTCTATGCGTGTTCAAATCTTTGCGTGCTGCACGAAGAATCTGCCATGCTCCGCTTAAAGCCAAATATCCTAAAATCGCTGCGACAATGATGTCAGGCCAAGCGGTGGCGCTGGCAAATACCCCGCCAGCGGCAAAAATGACCGCAATATTGCCGATGGCATCATTCCGGCTGCATATCCACACGGATTCCCGATTACTGTCGCCGCCGCGATGTCGATATAGCAGTACGGCACAACCGATATTTACAGCCAATCCAACAATGCTGATGACCGTCATAATTTCAGGCTTAGGCAATTCGGGCTGTAGGGCATGTTGCAAGGTTTCAAAGGCTACCCACAATCCGATTAAACCAAGGGAAACGCCTTTCAAATACGAGGCTTTTGCTCTGGCCTGTAAACTTTTCCCCAAAACAAAAAGACTGATAGCATAATTGGCTGCGTCGGAGAGGAAATCCAACGCATTTGCCAGCAACGACACCGATAGCGCTTCGTAACTTCCCATCGTCTGAACACCGAACATCACGGCGTTAGCGATCAAGCATACATAGAGAATACGTTTATACTTTTCGTCGATATGATTTTCATTCGACGAACCGCAAGAATCTTTGCATCCGACCATAGGCGTTTCTCCTTAAGTCTCGTTAACGTGGTGAAGCATATCAACTAAAACGCAGCGAACGTGATCGGCAGAGAGAGCGTAAAAACCTTGCTTTCCCTGTTTCTTGTGCCTGACCAGCCGAGCGGCTTTGAGTAACCGCAAGTCATCGTCATCGGCTTTTTTTAGCTTTTTCATCGCATAACTCATAAATATATAAACAAGTGTTTATATATAGGGATTCTTGATCAATCAAGCAAGCGTTAAACTCGAATTTCGACTATCGGTATTCCCGACCATTGGTGAAGGTTAACTTGTTCGATGGTGACGGCCATGTGGTCGGTATCGAACCGCACAGGCACGTCGAATTCATAATCAGCCGAAACGGCCACGTTATTTCCTGGCGCGGTCGTAAAGGTGATCACACCCGTGGTGGTGTTGACCGACCAGCCGGAGGCCTGCAGCACGCCCGCAAGGTAAATTTTTACCGTGCCGGCGACGGGTTTGGTAATGGTGCGCACATCTGTGCTGCCGCCCGATGAATAGGTGCGGCTTAACTGAAAGGTCTTGTTCGTGCCATCGCCCGTGCCAATGGCCTGACCCGTTGCCTTGTAATCCGTCCAGTCTTTGAAGCGAAATCCATGCGCACGGCCTTTGCGAGCGCGGAAGAAAGCGATCAGCGTATCGAGCTGCGTTTGCTTCTTTAAACCGGAGGCCACATCCCAGCGCCCGCGTGCCGATGACCAATTGATATTACGCTGCTCATAGCCGGAAGCCGTGGCAACGACGGACGTGGCAAATTCAGGCCCGCCCGTCGCGCCATAGGCAATATCGTTCGGGAATTGGACTTCATGAAAAGCCATTACAGGTTCCTCTTGGCACGCTGGATGCCGCGCGCGGCTTCAGCCGTGATTTGCGACTGGCTCATGCGGAAGCTGCTGGCATCCGGCGTGGTGATGTTCATGACGACGTTGACGGGCGATCCCATGCGGGTGCCGTCCTTTGGCAGCACGACTTCACCGCGCTCCAAAATGGCCGGAATTTCCCCAGGTTTTAGGCCCGCAACACCGCCTGTGTGATAGCGCGGTGCGTTGGCGAATGCATACGCAGGCATACGGCGCTGCGGCGCGGATCCGCCGACTTCACCACCTTCGTGGAAAATGCTGCTGAAAATACTGTCCAGGAAACCGCCGCCGCCCATGCTGCTGCCCAGCATGTTGAAGAGCGGCCCTGTGATCGACTTTTGCACGGCCATGCGGGTGATATCGGCCACGATAGAATTGGCCATGTCGCCAAGGCTCTTTAGGCTTTTGCCACCGGAGGTGACGAAATCCACAATCGCGTCCTCGGTCGCCTTCATGCCTTCGGTGAAGGCTTTTTCGACCGCCGACGCTGCATCCTCGGCTTGTTCACGGTAATTGCGGAAGGCCCGCAATGCCCCAGCTTCGGCATCCTTGCGCGCGTCGAGCTGCTGCTTTTCAGCATTGGCAACCGCGCGGTTGTAAGTTTCCTGGCTGATCGCGCCAGCATCGAGCATGTTTTTAAGACGCTCTAATTCTGCCGCATAGGCTTCCGTCGCCGTGCGCGTGGCATTGGTGACTTGTTCGCCTTCCTGCTTTAGCTTGTTCAGCTTTTGCTGGGCTTCGCCCTGGTCGTAAAGGGCAGCGGCCAGTTTCTCAACTTCGGCGCGCTGTGCCGACGTTGCGTTATCCGACAAGCGGCCAACGGCGTCTTGAATGAACGCCGCGCGTTTATCGGTCAGGCGCTCAAGCTGTTTATTCAGATCCTCGACGACTTTTTGCGCTTCGGAATAAGCCTGACTGTCGAAAAGCTGCGCCGCAAGTTTGCGCGTTTGTTCACGCTGCGCATCGCCTGCATCTTTGGAAAGACGGCCCACGGCCTGGTCGATAAAGGCTTGGCGCTTGTCGGAAAGGCCCAGCATTTGACGCTGGAGGTCTTCCACGACTTTGGTATTGGCCTCCATAACGCGGGTGGCTGCATCGCGCGCTGGCTTTTCAATCGCGTCGACCTGACGGCGAGAGATTTCTTCGGCCTGTTTCAGCGCTGCATCCACCGCACCAGCATTGCTGCCATCTTTCTCGCGCAACGCTTCAAGGCGCTGCTTGGTGGTTTCCAGCTCCTTGTTGACCTTGGCGATACGGTCGGCAGGATCGGTTGCCAATTTATCGACGGCATCGTCCAGCTTTTTGCGCTGTTCGCTCAAGAGATCGGCGCGGCGATCACGCGCAGCTTGTTCCTGGGCGGCCTGCAGCTTTTGCTGTTCGGCTTCGTATTCTTGCGCTTCCCGGCGTGCCTGCGCCAAAAGGCCGTTCATTTCTTCGCGCAGCTTGGCCACACGGCTTTCCTGACGCTCCACCATCGGACTCATGTCCGTAAACGGGAGGATAGGCTTATAATTCTGCAGCCGTTTTAGGCGTTCTTCCTGTTCGGCTAAATTCTGCTTGGCATCCATCAGCTGCTTGCCGATGGGGTCGTCCTTCATCAAATTGCGCAGACCTTCGACGACATACGACAGGCCGCTCAATGCGCCTTCGGCGGTACCCGCGACCACGCGCGTTTGCCCGATATCCTCCATCAGGTTGCTCCAGGCATCCGACAAGCGATTGGTGGCGCCCGTCAAACCTGTAGCTTCGCCTGCACCAGCGCCACCGACCTTGGATTCCAGGGCATCCAAGATGACTTTCTGAGCTTCGGCCTGCTTGCCCGTGTCGACCAGCGATTGGATCAAATCCTTCTGGCTGTCGGTGAACAAGATTCCGATCCGGCGCAGCGCCGTCAAACCCTCGGCGGGATTTTCCAGAGCCTTGCCAAGCTGGGTAACGCTGCCGCGCAAATCCGTGCCGAACACGGCAGACATATCCTGCGCCAGCGTCATTGCGCGGGTGAAGGTTTCGCCCGTGACGGAGCGGAACGTGGCCATAACACCCGCCGCATCCTGCACCTGTTCGGCGGTGGCCAAGGTGGAGGCTTCGATTTCGTCGGCAAAGGACGCGATCTGTTTGCCGGACAGGCCTGTCGTGTTGCCCGTGGCGCGCAAAACGGCCTGCAGGCGGTTGAAGGACTGCTCCGCCTCGGCGGCGTTTTCCAAGGCAGATTTCAGGCCCAGCGTGACGATGGCCAAAGCCGCGCCAACGGCAAGGCCGACAGGGCCGATGGCTCCCAGCGCCGATCCCAGCGGGCCAAGATTGCCCGTCAGGCCGACAACCGAGCCTTTCACATCATTGGCGGCCGCATTGAGAGCCAGCAACGACTTTGATGCGGGTTGTCCGGCCAGCTCGATTTTCTTGAGCGACTTTTCGCCCGTTTCACCGACTTCCCGTAATTCAGCCTTGACCTTGCCGCCGTCGAGGACAGTCAGGCGAATGGCAAGATTGCGTTCGGTCATCGGTTTTTCATCTCGCTACTGAGTTTTTCGTTGAATGCACTGGTCATCCCAGCTTCCACGGCGGGGAGGAATTCCGCCGTGGCGTTCGCGTCATGGCCGAGCGATGCCGCAACGTGCAGCGCCGCCGAAAAATCCATGCCGATGGCGACCATTTGGCTCAGGCGCAATTGCCCGCCGCAACGGAGCGCTAAATCCCAGGCTTGCCACGCCTCCAATGACAGCGTCTTTGTCGGCATTGCCTTTGCCTGTGATGAAGCGTTTGATAGTGCCGACCGGAACGCCTTCGTAGGGGATGGTGTGGTGTTCGCACCAGGCCGTGAGGTGGGCGAGAAACCCGCCATAGGCGTGCGCGGCATCAACGCCAACGTGACGGCGCACTTCTTCGAAATACACGGCGTCGATCTGGCCGGAGACGTTCTTCGTTTCCGTAAGCCAGCGTTTGAAACGCAGGTAACGCATACCGCCACCTTCGAAGCGGCGGGGTTTGAAATGCGCCGTTCCGCTGGCAATCGATCCGTATTCGTTGAGCAATGCCCATCCGGTCGATGTTCCGAGGTCAAGGCAAAGCAAGGTTGGGTTGGTCATGGGCGTCCTCCGATTTGGGGTGAAAAAATCTGTGCCGGAGAACACGCATCCACATGCGGGGCAAAAAACCCTTGGGGTTTTGCCCACATGTAATGTGGGGAGTTTCTCCAGAATCTGGGGCAAGACGAAAAGCATTGAAATGCAAAGGTTTTCGTCAGATTTCTAGATTGACGGCCAGATTGCGCGGAAATCTGGACATGCACCGGAAACCCTTGTGCGAAAAGGACTTCAGAGCGATTGCAGATTGCGGCAGATTTCAGATTTCTGTGAATCTGGGCCAGATTGACGAGCGTGATCATGGCGCGTCCTCCTCTGGGTAGACCCAGACGGAAGGGTTTTCGACGGGCAAAATCGCGCCGTTTCCAGGCTGTTTGAAATGCGTCGGCAAGAGCGACTTCATGCCCGCGATGATCTCGCCAGTCTCCGTGTCCACGCTCTCTTCGCCCGTCGGCACTTCCATGCCTTCGACGCACATCACGCCATATTTGCTTTTGGCGGCGTTGTCCTTATTGAATTTGACGTAGCCCTTGGTCGAGAGAACATCGATGCGGTCGCGGATGGAGTGGTTACCGCCGAGGCCAGCTTTGTTCTCGAACGCCTGACAGAATTGACTTGGGGTATAAAGCGTACCCTTGCGGCCTTCGTCGAACAGCAATTGCAAGATGACGTCATGACGGCGGCGACGCTCATTGTCGAGCCGTTCACCGTAATCCTTGTTCACCAACCTGGAAGAGTGATGCTCAAGCTCACGCCAACGCCCGTCGATTTTATCGACCCATTTAGGCGGGATGCCTTCGCCGTTGCGCAGCTCAAACATGAGCTGGCGGATGCTTTGTTGTTCATCCGGCCTGAAAAGGATCATGCCCGTCGAATAGAAGCTGCGCAGGCTTCCGGCTCCACTCAATCCTTGGAACGGATCGTCCTCCAGCATCTTTTTGCTGATCTTCTTGGTGTGATGGGCAAGAATGACGCCTACATCGGAGTTAACAAGAAAACGCAGCTTCTCAACGCGATCCTGCAAAAAAGACAGCATGGCGGTGTTATCGTTTTCGCCGCCACTTTGTCCGCCGTCATAGACGTTGCGGAGCGGATCGATGGCGATGATGTCGAGCAGCTTCGGATCGCAATGGCGCAGGATGGCATCCCGCACCATCTCGACACCTTTTTCATCGAGCAGCATCCGCACTTGCGGCGTGATGATAAGATTTTGACGCACGAGCGGCATGAAGTTTTGATCAAATTTCATTTGCCGCAGGCGTTCGCGCAGATAGTGATAACCAATCTCCGCCTGCAGAAAGAAAACTTTGAGCGGCTTTGCGGGTTTCATGCCGAGGAACGGCAATCCCGCCGCCATATGCGCCAGCAGCACCAACAAAAAATCCGTTTTGCCGACCTTCGGCGCGCCGCCCAGCACGAGAAGACCGCCAGGTGTCAGGACACGCGGGGCGATGATGTCGTCTGGCATGGGACTGTCATCGTCAAGCAAATGCCCGACGCTGAAGGCTGGAAGCGCAGATGCAGGCGGGATCGTCATGCGCTTTGCTGAGGCCAGAAACACCGGAATATCCATGCCTTCGGTCACCGCATCGGCCACGTCCCAGCTTGAAGGCTTGTCTTCGGGAGGGATGAGAATGGTCAGCGAAGCGATGCCCAGTACACGCAGTTTACCCGCGACAGCATCAGCATAATGTTTTCCGGCTTCGTCATTATCCGGCCAGATCAACACATGCTTGCTGTAAAGAGGTGACCAGTCCGTCTTATCCACGGGCGCGTTGGCTCCGTTCATGGCGGTGGTGGCGCAAATGCCGATGCCGATAAGAGCATCCGCGCACTTTTCGCCTTCGACCAGAACAACGCTGTTCGATCGGAAAATACCTTGTTGGTTATAAAGCGGCCTTGGATCGGGCGCGCGGCGTTTGCGTGCCTTTACATCCCAGGGGCGGAACTCCTTGCCAGACGGCGTGTCATAGCGATAGACGCAGGCGATAAGGTCGCCCTGCGCGTCGAGATAGTCCCATTTGGCGGTATGCGGCCCCAGATCCTCGTTTTCATTTTCCGTTTTGCCCTTTGGTACGGGACGAATATCGGTACCGAGCCATGCATGAACAGCGCTGATAATATCCGGAAAGCGGTTGCGGTGATCTATGCCATGAACCGCGCCCCAAAGAGAAAGTATGTCGCCGCCATCGCCTGTGGCGAAGTCGTGCCACATACCGATTTTTGCGCCGGACAGCTCGACGCTCAGGCTGTCGCCCTTGCTGCCGTTAATGTCGCCAACCACGAAACGCCCGTTGCGGATCTTGCCGTTGGGCAGAAGATGGAAAAGCGTTTCCCGCAAACGTCCGTGTAGGCGCTCCTTTAGATCCTCCGTTGTCAGTCTTTCTTCTGCTTTCGGGCGGGTCTGGTCGGGCGCATCGTTGAAATCGATCCATGCACCCGTCATGCCGCCACCTTCCAGCATCGCTGACGGTACGGACAGAACGCGCACTCAAAGTGATCTTCATTCATGGCAATGCGCGGCAACACTTCGCCTGCATCAGTCGCACGGATCAGATTGACGGCACGGTCGCTGGCTTCTTGCGCCAATGCTGCATCAAACGGCACTAACTCATGATAGATTTCTGCCGTGTCCTTATTGACGGCGGTGAACAGCGCGGGATTTGCGGAAATACCAGGCACGCTGCCTTCCATGTAAGCCTGATAAGTGGCGACCTGAACAGCGTAAATCGGCTTTGATTTCTTCAATCCATGCTTAACGGTATCCCGCCATGACTTGGCGTTCATCGACTTACATTCCCAGATAGCAGGAAATTTCATGCCGAGATCGGCGGGTGCGTCATTGATGATGCCGTCGACATGTCCACGGATCCTGCCACCCGCCACAGAAAAACCAAAAGCGTCGCCGTTTGGTTTTTTCGTGAACACGCTGAATCCCGCTTGACGCAACCACGCCAGCGCAAGGGCTTCGAACGCATGGCCGATCTTGAAGATGCGAAGGATCTGACCTTTAAAATCCTCGTCCCTGGGCGTTTTCGTATATTCGTATTGCAATGCACGGGCGCAGGACACGCCGAGGCGAGATGCGCCAAGGTAATCGCGCTCCGGCTGTGCGGCGCGTTCCTGCTGGATTGCCACGTCGATCAGCGCATTGATCGTGTAGGCGATGCTGGGGCGATGATTGAAATCGAGCATTTAAAATGGGATCCCTGTGTCTTCTTGGCGGGGTTGGCTTTGAATGAGGAACATCTGGTAATTGCCGACGACAACTTCGATCAGTGTGAGAACTTCGGCGCGGGTATATTCTGCCAGGGGTTTTTGAACCCCGATCTCAGCTACGATTTCGCCGAGCGGCTGAAGCGTGCGTTCCATGCATTGCTTTTCAATGTCGGTTAGATCGATCATGTCGCGCTCCTCGCTGATTGAATGGCGCGCTGGATGCCGTCGCGGTTGAAATGCATCGTCATCAAAGCTGATGCCTTGTAGCGGGTCAGGCTGAAGTCATTGCGATGGCTCGGCAGATATTGAAGCTGCTTCGGCGTCGCGGGCTGGTGAAGCCACGAGCGCGTCTTGTGCGCGGTTTCGTCGCTTTCATGCAGATTGAGCCAGTCATCGGCAGCGGCGAAACAGACGATGCGTTCACCAACGGCCAGCAGTTTGGGGGATTGGTTCTTGATGCCGCCCACGGCGTGCCATTCGCCATCCTTGAAGAAAACGCCGCCCCAAGCATTAAACCCCGTGGCCAGGAAATACCGATCGTTCTGCTGCAGATCGACCCAAAGAAAGCTCGATCGTTTCAGCAGATCGATCTCGGCCATAATGAAACCGTTTTCAGCCAGCTCGCGTTCGGCTGCCTGCGCTTTCCATTCATAACCACAAAGCGGGCATTCCTTGACGGCGGCGGGAACTTCCGCACCGCAATCAGGACATTCCTTCGTCGGCGCATCACCTTCACCCATCTGGTCATCGAGATTGACGTCTTGTTCAAGCGAGCCGTGAAGCAGCGTGGACGTGCCAAAATCAAGAACGATGCAGTCTTTTTTGATGATGTCGGGATGCTCAGTCGGATCGACGGTTCGCAGGCCGCGACCGATCATCTGGATCATCGTAGATTTGTATGAGCTAGGGCGGAGCAACACGACGCAGGCCGTGGGCGGATGATCCCAGCCTTCAGTAAGCACCGCCACGTTGACGATGACTTGCGCTTCGCCTTCCGTGTATTCCGTAAGAACGGCATTGCGTTCGGTATCCGACATCTGGCCATGGACGAATACGGTTGGAATGTCTGCGGCATTGAAACTGCGTGCCACGTCCTCGGCATGTTCGATGGTCGAGCAAAAGACGACGGTTTTGCGGTCTCCGGCTTTCTCATGCCAATGTTTGACCACGGCATCGTTGATGGGGCGCGTGTTCATGATTGCGGACACGGCACCCATATCGAAGTCGCTGGCGGTCTTTTTGACTTGGCGCAACTCGTCCTGAACACCAACGTCCATGACAAAGGTGCGTGGCGGCACAAGGTGGCCGGAGGAGATCAATTCCTTGACGGTGATCTGATCCGACACGTTGGAAAAAACAGGACGTAGTCCTTTTTTGTCGCCGCGATTGGGTGTGGCCGTCATGCCGAGCAGTTTTACGCCAGAGTTGGCCTGCTTGACGCGTTCGATCACGCGCATATAGCTGTCCGCGCGGGCATGGTGCGCTTCATCGATAACCAGCACATCGATCGGCGGCATTCCAGCCAGATTGTTTTCCCGCGACAGCGTCTGCACCATGGCGAAGGTGACTTCGCCTTTCCATGATTTGACCGAGGCATCAAAAACACTGGTCGAAAGATGCGGTGTGACGCGCTTGAATTTATCTTCGTTCTGAAACGTCAGCTCGTCGCGGTGCGCCAACACGCAGGCTTTGCCTGGATTGCCTTTGAACATCTCTCCGATGATGGCGGAGAGCATGATCGTCTTGCCCGCTCCGGTGGGCGCGACGGCCAGCGTGTTGCCATGCTTGTTCAACGCAGCCACGGTGCGGCTGACCAGCTCTTTTTGTCTCGGCCTTAACAGCATGTTTCACCTCACCGCGCCCAGGAGGGAAGATTGGATGCAGCCGCTGCGGCAGGCTGTGCCTGCACAGGCGGTGTCGATCCGCTACCGCCGTTGCCGTAGTCTTTGTGATCTTTGGTAACGGCGACTTTGATGACGTTCCGGTCACTGCCGTCGCGTTGATCTTTTTCCACGTCGATGCGGGCGGTGAATTCAATGCCGTCAAGATCGCCGAGGCCGTTGATACGGCGTGCGGCAATAGCCTGCTGGCTATCGTCCTTGGCGGAAAATCCACGCGCAGAATTCAGGATGCCCTTGATAAAGGAACGTCCCATGTTCGCGTAGTCCGGCCCTTTGGGGCTGTGCAGCCCGATCAGGCTCCATACCTTGCGCCGCGCGAATTGGCCTTCCAAAATGACGAATTCGCAATTGAGATAAACCGCTCCGGTATTACCTTGCGTGGCGTATCCGCCCGTCCAGCCTTCCGAAGGATCGTTGTGGCCACCTGGTTTGATGGCCATGCGCACGCGTGCGATCGTGCCTTTGGGGATGATGTCGAAAGTTTGCTGATCTTCTGCGCTGCTAAAATCTTTCCATACGGACATGGTTATTCTCCTTGCGTTTGTGGTGCGTTGATTTGTTGCGGATGGACGTAGGTCAGACGTTCGGCAGCGGGTTTGGCCGCTCCGGCAATCTTGTCCATCAACCGTCCTAGGTGCGGCTCTTCCAGAAGTTCGAGCCGACCGCTGCGATCCTTGGCGGGGAAGCTGTGGGGATTGAGCGTGTGGCAGATGAAGGCGCGATACGGCGTGCCGTCTTCGGTCTTCAACTCGGCCATGGTGATGACCTGATCAACGATGCCTGGAAGTTCGAGACCTGTTTTGCTGCCCTCGATTTGCGGCTGGAAGAAACGACGATTGAAATCGTCCAGCTTTTCGTCGAGAATCCCGACAAACCAGATGTTCTTGCCGCGTGCGTGCTGGAGATGCGTCAGCCACGCGATCATCTCCTGACCGTGAAGGCCGTAAGCACCGCGCGTATCTGGTTTGCCTGTCTTGTCGCTGAACGCCTGCGGCTGGCCTTTGCACCACTGGAAGCACAGGCGTCCGGCCACGGTGATTGAATCCACAAAAACCGTGTCGTATTTTTCAAGAGTTGCAGGGTCGCCGAAGCGTTCGCGCACCGCGTCGTAATGCGCTTGGCTGTAAGGCTGGTCTTCGCGCAGGGCGGGATTAGGGCCGCCGATGAATACTGCAAAGTCACGGCAATCCTGCCAGGTACGCGGGCGAATGGTATCGCCCGCCCAGCCTTCAATGGCCAGATCGCCAGCTTCAAGGTCAAAGAACAAAGTATTTTCGGCGGGCAGCGTCCAGAGCAGCGATGTTTTGCCGATGCCGGACTTGCCGAAAATGCAGCCCTTGATGCCACGCTTTTCGGCAAGTCGCTCGTCTGCGGAGATGATGGGAAGCGTCATTACACGCCTCCCTTTTTGCCTGTGATGGCATCGACGATGTTATCGCTGCCAACTGCGCCCTTGGAACGCGCCTCACGGTAAAGACGGCGCAGCGCGTACAGGGTCGAGTTTAAAGCGTCGGCTTTTTGATCGATAGCCTGCGCCGCGAAAGCGATGTCATCGAGCGTCGCTTGTTCGATCGGCTTGGTAACGTCCGTCAGGTTTTCGCCGAGTGGCGGGATATGGATGCTCTCCGGCACGTTGTTTGCCAGATAGGTGTCCTTCAAAAGTTTTTCGATTTTCTTGCTCATTGTGCGCCTCCTTTTTTGGCTTTGAGTCTCAGTGCGCCGCGCAACCAGCGGCAGACCAGTTCGGCCTTTGCCAGCAGTCGGCGTAGTTCGGTTTCGTCCATCTCCAGCAATTGCCCGACGGGCGTGCCGTAGACGGCGTCTAGTGATTGTGAATCGCTCATTCGATGCTCCTTGGTTTCGTTATTGCTCCTGGTTGCCGTTTGCATTGCTGCTGTCGGGTCTTGGCGCCGCCAAAGAGCAAAAGCGGTCGCGGTATTTCCCCGAAAGGTTTTGCATTCCCGCGAAGGCCCGACATGAATTCCCTATGAGGGGTTACATACCGAGCGATCGCGGGAACTGTCGGGGTCGGTCAGTGCAGATATTTGTGGAGGCCGCGCTCATCAAAATCGCGCCGGATCCGCCCGATGGTTTCGTAAACCGTGGACGGATGTCGGTTGTGGATTTTGCAGAGCGTGCGGATGGGCAAGTCCTGCATCAGCATCGCGCAATAGAAGCGCGCGGCTTCCGGCAAGGCACGGATTGCATCCGTCAGGTCAATCGTCAGATCGACTTGGCGTGCATGATTTGGGTGCGCCCCCCAGATGGACATGGATTCCGGAATGTCGTCGCGATCGCCGTCTTCCAGGTACGAATCCAGCGATGCGGCATGGAAACCGCCATTGCGTTTTTCTGCCTTCGCCGCTTTGATCATCGCCGCGCATTTGTGGCGCAGGATGCGGTCGGTGAAGGTTTTGCGGCAGGATTTTTCTGGGTCGAAGGATTGGATGCGCGAGAGATAGTCGAGCATTAATTCCTGCTCGATATCCTCAATCTCCATTCCGGCCATGGTATGGTGCCGGAGCATTTGACGTGAATGGTAACGGACTTGTGAAACGACATACGGATCGATGCCGTCGTAACGGTTTTGGCTCTTGCTCATTGTTTTCGCCTTTGTTTGCTTTGACGGCCACGCGGGCCGGACAAAGGGACTGGCGAAAACTCACTGGACGACTGGATTTGAGGTCTTTTCCAGACCGCCTAAAAAGCAAAAAGCCGCCTGTGCGGCGGCTTTAAGGGCGAAAATAATTTTGATTTTTTTTCAGGGTGTCCGGTGAATTTTCACCGGAGATAGTGGCGACCCTATCAGGCGGTCAAGCCAAAGTGGCGGTTTTGGGCTTCCCAATCGTCAGGGAAAGGCTGGAGAAGCTCGGTTAATTTCATGCTCTTGGGCTGTGTGCCGTCTAAAATCATTTCCTTAATATTGGGCGCAAGAAGGTTCAGCCGGATGATGCGCGAAACGTAGGATGGGTTGATTTCATTTTCGACGGCCAGCTGATCGATATTTTTGACCTTGCCTGTTTCCAGCCATTGGCTCCATTTATGGGCGCGCGCCAGTGCTTTCAGCATTTTATCATCTTTGCGTGAGGGGTTGATGAAGGGGATCTCGCCCTCGGTCGGCGGCACGATCATATAACGCCGACCGAATTTTCTGGTGAAGTTCACGGGGATGCAGATATTGATGATATTGCCGTCGAGAGAAATCATGGCCTTATTCATGCGGCCTCCTTATGTTGTTGAACATACTGAATATCGCGTACCAGACTGTTCAGACCTTCGGCGTGGATACGAATATCGATGCGGTCGTTGTTGACGATGATTTTATCAATCAACAACTTTAAGAGCCGCGCTTGTTCAGTCGGAAACAATTCATCCCAAACAAGGTTTAGGTTTTGGAGTGACGATCGCACGTCCTGTTCTGATATTTTGTGGTCATCCTTGATGGCCTCGCGCCAGACCCGCACCATCATCTCTGGTGTGCAGAGCGCAAGACGCATTTGATTAAGGACAATGTTCTCTAGCTCTCCGGCGGGTACTGCGCCGATCGGGCAATCTTCGATCTCGTTCTTCAGATGGGCACTTGCTTTATAGTACCGATACAGCCTGCCGTTCGGCTTTTTTGAATGGGTCGGCGTAAGCACGGATTGACAACCGCCGCATACGGCCAGTCCCTGCAGCAACGCCGTCGAGAGACCGCGCGTTCGCACGGCACGTTTGCGTGGACTTTCTTTGAGAGTTGAATGCACTTTTTCCCAAAGTGCAAAGTCAATGATCGGCTGGTGCTGGCCTGGGTAGGTATTTCCCTTGTGATTGATTTCGCCAAGATAAGTGCGATTATAAAGAGCTTTGTAAAGAAAACCTTTGGTAATCGGACGTCCGCCGCGTTGTTTTCCATTTTTGCTGACCCAACTTTTCGTTCGATATCCTTGATCGCGCAGTTCCTTTGCCAGCAGTGTCATCGATTTCAGCATGACAAATCGTTCGAAAATCATTCGGACGAGCTGCGCTTCTTTTTCATCGATCACCAACTTTTTCTCTTTTGTATCGTACCCAAGCGGCTTGATCCCGCCGATCCACATGCCCTTGCGTTTTGTTGCAGCGATTTTGTCGCGGATACGTTCGCCAATCACTTCACGTTCGAATTGTGCGAAAGACAGCAGGATGTTGAGCGTGAGCCGTCCCATGGAGGTGGTGGTATTGAATTGCTGGGTAACAGAAACGAAGCTGACGTTGTGTTTGTCGAAAAGATCGATCAGCTTGGCAAAATCGGAGAGCGCGCGCGACAGGCGGTCAACTTTATAAACCACGACCACGTCGATTAGGCCGTTTTCAATGTCGCGTATAAGTTTTTTCAGCGCCGGACGATCCATGGATCCGCCTGAAAAGCCCCCATCGTCGTAGTATTCCGGCACCAACGTCCAGCCTTCGTGACGTTGCGCGTTGATATAGGATTCTCCGGCCTCGCGCTGTGCGTCGAGACTGTTGAATTCCATGTCGAGACCTTCCTCGGTGGATTTGCGCGTATAAATCGCACAGCGAATTCTTTTCTTTTGTTCTGTCATGCCTTGTCCTCTTTATTTCTTTTATTGCGTATCAGGCCGAAGAAAACGGGGCCTGACCAACTCGTTCCTGTAATTTCGCGCGCGATTTGGGATAGGCTTTTGTAACGCATACCGTTGTATTCAAATCCGTGGTCAAGGACGGTCACGCGGTGTTCGATGCCGTGATGCACGCGCACGAGCTTTGTTCCTGCAACGGGCATGTGGATGCCTGTGCCGCGCGGCTTGCGTAAATTTTCCGAAAGACTCTCCTTCGCGTATTGCTCAAGTCGTTTTTCGATAATGCTGCTGTCCACGTTATGGGCGATTTCCTGCAGGCGATAAGCCAGCCGTTTGACCAAATAGGGCTTGTTGTATTTCGGCGGTTTGGCCTGAAAAAGCTCTTCCCACATGGCCGCCAGTTCACCCATAGGCATTTGCGGTAAGGCGGAAACTCTTGCTAAGACATTGTTTTGCATTGACTATTTTCCTCTTTCTGGTTTTGTCCATGAATGCTTCCTGGCTCTCTGAAGTCCAGTGAATAGTCTCTCTTGTCAGCGGTTTTCAGCTTTTGCAGGCGACGGACGATGCCACGGCTAAGAATCAGGCCGACTTCACTCATACGCTCGTCTGCAGTCATCAGGTTTGGATCCAATCTATTCATGTTCACCTCCGTACTGTTCCATGCGCTATTACTTACCGAATGCGTAGGGGAAGTGTCGGGATAAGTACGGTATTGACAGCGAATTTTCTTGAAATAAGATAATCAAACCTAATAAATATAAGGCTCATCATAAGGAGATTCGCATGGCAACAAATCCGCCAAAAGGCGATGGCCACCGCAACGGCGCGGTGCGTGATCGTTCTCAAGTTCTGAACACCAAAACGGGGCATTACACCAAACGCAACGATGACACAGGCCGTTTTATGGATGTGAAATCGGACGGCGGAAAATTCAAAGGCGTGAGAACCGAGAAGCCGAAAAAATGAGAGCGCTAAAAAAACTACCAAGCACCGGAAATCTGACACCCGCGCAAGAGACGATGTTGCGTACTATCAGCGCGTTCAAAGATCGGCGCGGTGTCGCTCCAACTGTGCAGGAACTTGCTGCCATTCTTTCGATCCAGCCGCCCAGCGCACACGAGCTGTTGGGGCGTTTGGAAGAAAAAGGATATATTCAGCGCGAACCGCGCAAGGCGCGCGCAATGACGGTCGTGAAAGATTTCATGCCGCGCACGCGTCAGATGGTCAATGTTCCGATCGTGGGTCGCGTTGCTGCGGGTGCGCCGATACTGGCCATCGAAAATAAAGTTGGTGAAATCATGGTCGATGCCATGATTGCGCGCGGTAATTGCTTCGCGCTTCAAGTGTGCGGCGATAGCATGATCGATGTGGATATTAATGACGGCGACTATGTTGTCGTGCGTCAACAACAGCTTGCCGAGTCTGGCGACATTGTCGTTGCCATGCGCGACGGGGAAGCGACCGTAAAGCGGTTGTTTATAGCAGATGAAAAAATCGAACTGAGGCCCGAAAACAAAAAACTGAAACCAATCATCATCAGCCATGACGATGACTTCTCAATTGTGGGAAGGGTCGTCAGCGTTTGTTCCAGAGCCGATCCTATCAATCAGGCAAAGGAGCAACAGGATGGCGACATATTCCCTTAATAAATTTGCACAACCGGATATTCTGAAGAAGATCAAGGATGAGAATCTTTTGCAATTTCTTTCCCCGTACACTTCTTATTTGGAGGGGCGCGGGTTCAAGCCGAAAGTGAACGGCAGCGCACAAATCGATTACGATCTGCTCTGCCGGATTCTGATGCAGCCGACCGAGGGCATACCGCCAGACATGGTGGATGCCCTCTTTTTTGTTCATGAGGTTGCGGACGACGAAATGTACGACGAGTTGCTGGAGATGGCGAAGACCGGAAACGTCACCGTTCCTGCCGATTGCACACCCGCTGATCTCGCAGTGCTGTTGTGGCTGAAAGACCCAGAGTTGATCAAAAAATCACACGCCGAGGCACTGATGATGAAGCCGAAGAGCTTCAACAGCTTCCAGTCTGAAAAGGGTAAGGGTAAAAAGCCAAACCTTTCTAGCGGCAATGTTTCTCACCTCGAAAGCCTCATGGACGTGTGGTTCGAGCAGAATAAACGTGGCAAGGGCTGCAAGGTTTTGTCATTCGATATGGATTATGAGAATAAAGTGTATTTCCTCGTGCGCCACGGCATGCCGTTCAAGCGCGAAGGCAAAATCGAAGATGGCGAAACAGGCAGCGTGTTCTACCGTCCTGAATTTCACGATGTTGTCATTTACGACATTGATTCCAACGAGCT
Source organism: Alphaproteobacteria bacterium (assembly GCA_009927055.1). Classification (GTDB taxonomy): domain Bacteria; phylum Pseudomonadota; class Alphaproteobacteria; order UBA9219; family RFNS01; genus RFNS01. The sequence continues at coordinate 51,296 of RFNS01000061.1, forward strand.
TCAAATCTTTAACAAGTCTGGCGGCAAGAAAGAACGGGCGATGTATCTCTCGGCTTTCGGGCAGGTGTTTTTCAACGATACGGAATACTTCCCCAACGAGGACAAATTTACCCTGCAGCCGCTGCTCGACGATGGGGTAAATTCCTTGAGCTGCCTCGACATCGACGGCCTTGCAGAGGTGCGTCTGACAGAGGTGCAGTTGTTGTTCCGTGGGCCGTACAATGACCGCACGATCTTGCGTTCCAAAGACATCTTCAAATCTTTGGAAGGTCGTAAGCGTAATTTCCCCGATTACGGAACTTTGGTCGCGGCCAGCTTTCAAGTTAAATTCGATAGCAGTTCAAAGCCGCGCACGGTGAAGATTAAGACCCCAAATATCGCCAGCTTCGATCGGAAAGAAGATGCACATATCATTGAGCAATGGATGAAGGCGCGTGGCTTTATCAAGCCACAAGATGTGGTAACCGACGAAGATACTGATGAGGTGGTGACATATGTTGCAGAAGCAGCCGTGGCATAAGTTAAGCCAACTTCTCGGTGCGCGCGGCGTAAAGGCAGACTGGACGGGTTTCCCTGAAAATCTGCTAAAGCCCACGAACGAGCTTGCTGAAACATTTCCATGCGCAGGCAGATGTGGTGGATACATGGATGTGATAAAGCACAACGATGGCCAGCATATTGGTGTGTGTGCCTCTGGCTGCGATAAGCGGTCGTTGCAAATGAAAGATCTGATCATTCACTACCCCGACACCACGGCTATTTTTTCCGGCCTTGGGCAGGCATTCGGTATCAGTGCAACAAGCCACGCAATCATCGACGGCATTCCAGCGTGTTGGCAGATCGGGGATTACAATCCTTCCGCCAGCTATCGATTTCCTGTGGCAACTTTGTTTGACGCGCAGGCAAGCAGAATTGAGCGCGCGATCGGTCAGCTCGCCGCTAGGTACAAAAACCCTTTCTTTTTTCTTTTGCCGTCCGCGTCCGCCGTAACGCAATCTGTCCAAGATGTCGCTCTTCGAAATGGGTGCAAAGTGTTCGCCTACGAAGACCTGATTGAATTTACCAATAATTCTATTCACGTCAGGGGAATGGCCGCCAATATGCTGGCCGAAATTTCTGCTGGTTGGATCAAGCACATTGACGGTGCGCCTGGAGAAACGCGTTACCCGACGCCCGCAGGCGCGAAGTGGGAAGATTTTGTTCTGGAATTTACCGCCGACGAGATGATCACCGTTTCCTGCAAGGGCCAAGGCCACAAGCAGTTCAGCGCCGAAGACCTCCAAATGCGTGACAAGCGTACCAAGAAACCCAAAAAGGCATGGACGTTCCTGCAGGCCATGGCGGCGGCGAACGGCAATATGTCGGTCAGCGATATCGACAAGGTCAAAAAGACCAAGCAGGAAGTTTCAGCCAATCTCCAGCGCGTGTTCCAGATTCCCGATGACGACCCGATTGAGTGGTCAGGCGAGGACACAGCCTACAAAGCCAAATTCATCGTGCGTGGCGGGGAGAAATTGACCCTGTCGAACGCGCGCAAGCGGACGGCTTAGGCTGCTTTGTCAGCCTGCACGGCCAAACCGATCACATGGTGAACTAGGAATGCGTCGATCAACGACAGGGCGTAGCCCTTGCTGATCGGCAGCATATCTTCCGTCAGCATGGTATCGACGTATTCCGCCGCATTCCAAAGTTTGCGGGTCTGCTCCGGATTGTTCGGATCGCCGCCGTTTAATTCGCGGAATACCTATACAAAAAAACGATGTGCATTGGCAGCAAAAAATCCGATGCACCATACTACAACTGCAAGCCAGTAAAAACGACGATTCCACCTATCCGCCTTTTTACACGCTTGTGCAAGAACAGGATCAGCAGGGCAAATTCTGCCTGAACGGTAGAGCATCCATCCTGCAAACAACAAAATGGCCGCCGTAACGCCGAATGTGATTTCTTCATTACGTCCGAACCATTGTAGAAAAGAAAGTTTCTCTCCGTACAAGCTGGCAACTACTGATCCCATACCAAGATTTACCAACACTATAGGTAACGCGCAACAGAGCAAGGTTGGAGTGGAAGCAAAAAGCAGCCAGAATCCCCATCGTTTTGGCATGTTGGTTTTATTAGTCACAGCAGCCCCCTTTTTGTTGTTGGATCGACGGACAAGGCACATCACCATAGGAGCAATAGACACAGCAGTCGCCATGCTTCGGCCTCAATACCTCTCCGCAGAAACTGCATTCGTAAAAATACTGGCAGGCATCAGTCGGCATGGTTTCCGTTTTTTCGCTGCCGCATTTTGGGCAGGTGATGCTGGATTCAGGCGTAAACATTAACAGCCCTCGCGCTTGGTCACGCCCTTAAAGGTGAATCCGCGCTCGGCGAACATGACTTTTAATTGTTCGTCGTCTAGCTTCACACGCTCATCGGCGCACAGGCTAATCTTCCCTGCGTCAATATCCGTCTTCACTGAGGACACACCTTCAATAGCTTTCAGGTTTTTTTCGGCACTACCAACGCATGAGAGGCAGGTAATGCCGCCGATGCTTAAGTCATAACCAATGTTAGCCGCTAGTGTGGGTGATACGATAAATATTGAGAGGGCGATTGTTAGCAAGGTTCGTTTCATGATGGTTCTCCGTAAAAATATTCAAGGATGCTGCATTCCTTCAGGCGCGTGCCTTTGCCCTTGCAGGCGGAGGCCAGTTTCTCAAGGCCACGCTTCATGGTTTGCAGATCATCCATGCGTTGCTGAATCTGAAGTATTTTATCCTGAACACGTTGCTTTACATCGGCGCAATCTGCTTCTTGCGTGTGATGCAACTCAAGCAATTCCTTGATTTCTTCAAGTGTCAAGCCAAGGCTTTGTGCCCTACGCACGAACTTTAGCTTCTTAATGCTGCTTGGGTCGTACACACGGTAGCCAGAGGCAGTGCGGTCAAGCGGCATGAGCAACCCCATGCGTTCGTAATAGCGAACGGTGTCGATATTCACATCGCAAGACTTTGCCAGTTTACCAATGGTTAGCGTACTCATAATCAACTCCATAATCTCATTATAATCCTTGAGTATAGTCTAGAGTCAAGAGTTTTTTATTAACTAAAACCAGGAGAAACCGATGATCGATGCCGCCGAACGACTGTTGCTGCTGTATATCGGCCTGATCGCGCCGACCACCAGCTATACGCCGCCCAGCGTAGCAAATTTCGAGTCGGCACAAAGCAGCGTCAGCGTGAAGGTGCGGCTTCAGATGATCGAGAAAGGAAGTAAAGCCTATGGCTCGGATCGCCGTAATGGCAACAGGTTAACTCTGGTAGGGCAAAGCATGAAAAACCAATGTTGAGTAAACCCTTGAAACCTATTGACCGAAACCTGTGAACATGGTGGCAATCAGTACGGAGGTTTCTGAGAGAAAAGGCCCGTAGAGAGAGAAATGAGCCGGATTTTCACCGCCACGGCCAAAACCATGTCAGGAGGTTTTCGCGGAACACGTTGCAGGAGTTGGAGTTTTTCCGGCGACCCCTATACCGGTATAGGGGTGTTTTTTTAGAAAATGGCGGAGACGGAGGGATTCGAACCCTCGATACGCCTTTACAAGCGTATAACGGTTTAGCAAACCGCCGCCTTCAGCCACTCGGCCACGTCTCCACGCTATTATCTCAACCACGCGAAGGCGAGTGGCTGAGGGATTTTCACGCTTCCTGGGCCACTTGGGGTGTTGGGGTGCGCGGTTCCTGGAAGGATATAGCACGACCGCAGGGCCGCACAAAACTTATTTGTCAACATTGGCGCACCCGAGAAGATTCGAACTCC
>RFNS01000229.1 GCA_009927055.1 Alphaproteobacteria bacterium
ACCATTCGGTGGCCAGCAGCAACAGCGAGAAGGTGAACGGCCCGCCCCAGTTTTTTTGGCGAAGATGCGCAAAGGCCGCCGCCGCAAGCCCCCCATAAACAGCCAGCGCCGCCGGCAGGCCCAGCACGGCAAACGGAATAAGCCAGCCGAATTTTTCCATATCGTGGGTCAGGGCCCAGCTGATCCAGTACAGGCCGCCGGTGAAATATCCGAACGCCCACAGCCAGCCGAGCGCGAATGATTTTTGACGCGATACATTGTTTTGCAACAGCGCATAAAGCACCCCCAGCCCCAGCAACCCGGCCCAACCCTGGTTAACAGGAGGCAGCCCAAGCGTGGCGAGGAGCCCGGAGAGGAGGGAAAAAAGTGAAGGCATCATTTTTGATTGCGTATGATTTTATAGCCAGCAATCAGAAGTGCAACTGAGAGTTGGAGAGGGAATACAAAAAGAGGCTGTTGAACAAACCCATAGGCTAAGGTCTGGACGCATCAAAAAGAACACAAGACTGAAGCCCCTGCGAAAGCAGGGGCCCATCACACAGCGCTTACTTTTTATGTTGCATTCGGGTGATGGGTGCCTGCTGGAGTTTACCCTCGCGAACGCGGGGGCAGGCACGGCAGTGCTCTATTGAGAGCCTGCTCCTGATCTGGTCACTCCCCCGCCTCTCCGGCGCCTTCGCTGGGGCTCATCATGGCGTCGCCCACCACGCCGGCGTTGGCGCGGATTTTTTGTTCAATATCGGCCGCAATGGCGGTGTTATCGCGCAAAAACTGCTTGGCATTTTCGCGCCCCTGGCCAATGCGTTCGTCGTTATAGCTGAACCACGCGCCCGATTTTTCAATCACCCCGGCTTGCTGCCCCAAATCAATCAGCTCGCCCAGCTTTGAAATGCCTTCGCCGTACATAATATCGAATTCCACCACGCGGAAGGGCGGGGCCAATTTGTTTTTCACCACCTTCACGCGGGTTTGGTTGCCCACCACCACGTCTTTATCCTTAATGGCGCCGATGCGGCGAATATCCATGCGCACGCTGGCATAAAACTTTAGGGCATTGCCGCCCGTGGTGGTTTCGGGGTTGCCGAACATCACGCCAATTTTCATGCGAATTTGGTTGATAAAAATAACAAGGCAGCGACTGCGCGAAATGCTGCTGGTCAGTTTGCGCAGGGCCTGGCTCATCAGGCGGGCTTGCAAGCCCATGTGGCTGTCGCCCATTTCGCCTTCCAGCTCGGCCTTGGGCACCAGGGCCGCCACACTATCAACCACCAGCACATCGAGGGCGCCCGAACGCACCAGCGTATCGGTAATCTCCAGCGCCTGTTCGCCGGCATCGGGCTGGCTGATGAGCAGTTCTTCCACATTCACGCCCAGTTTTTTGGCGTAAGACGGATCGAGCGCATGTTCAGCATCGACAAACGCGCAGGTGCCGCCGGCCTTTTGCGCTTCGGCGATAACGTGCAGGGCCAGCGTGGTTTTGCCGCTGCTTTCGGGCCCATAAATTTCAACAATACGGCCGCGCGGCAAACCGCCAATGCCCAGCGCAATATCAAGCCCCAGCGAGCCAGAGGAGATTGATTCAACCTCAAGCGCCGCACCCTCGCGCGCGCCCAGCTTCATGACCGAGCCTTTGCCAAACGCGCGCTCGATTTGTCCCAAAGCGGCATCGAGGGCGCGCTGTTTTTCGGGGTTCATGCTGGGTTGGTTTTTTTCTTTTTCAACGACCTGTAAATTGCTTTTCGCCATGGGAATCTCCTGCGTTAACTGTTTAACCGAGAATAGGGGGAATGGGGCCGCGGTGCAAATGAAAGAAAATGTTGTCAGTTTCAAAAATAATATATATAATCGGCCTTGTCGTCTAAAATTCTAAATTAAGGAGATGTCAATGTCAGAAAAAGAAGGGCCAAAAAAACTAGTTGTCGTACATTCCGATGGTACAAGACGAGACTTTGGAGATTGGTTGTCGGATACGCCACCTGAAGATGGATTAACGACACAAGTTCATGCACCTCCACCGGCCCCAGCAGAATTGGACCTGACATTCGCTGAGAGAATTCGCATCTTGGGAAGCGTTTTGAGAGAAAGACTCGGCCTGTAGTTCTTTACACTTGCCAGCTTGCGGGCATCGTGCATTTCTTTATGGATGCCCGCCAACTTCATCCACCTTCGCGTGCACAGCGCCTATTCGCTGGCCGAGGGGGCCATACGCATTAAAGAAGATGCGCCGAAAGATGGCGCAACACCCCGCCCTGATGTGATTGGGCTGTGCCTGAAAGAAAATATGCCTGCGGTGGCCATCACCGATACGGGCAATTTGTTTGGCGCGCTGGAGTTTGCCGAGGCGGCGGTCAAGGCCGGCATTCAACCTATCATTGGCTGTCTTGTGGCGGTGCAGCGGGCAGAGGCGCGCGGCCCCGCCTTGTCATCGGCGGTGGCGGCGCCTGTCACCGATCATCTTGTGCTGCTGGTGCAGAACGAGGTGGGGTATCAGAATTTGTGCGCGCTGATCAGCCACAGTTTTTTGGCCGAAGCACGCATGCAACCTTATGTGACATTTGCCGAATTATCTGAAAAATCGGAAGGGTTGATTGCACTGACAGGCGGCGTGACCGGCCCTGTGGGGGCGTTGTTTTTGCAGGGACAGGCCAAGCCGGCCGAGGAGATGTTGACGCAGCTGATGGGAATTTTCCCAGAAAGATTGTATATCGAGCTGCAGCGCCACCCCGAAAGCCCGCAACAGGCCAAGGAAGATGCGCTGGAACCTTTTTTGCTGCAGATGGCGGATGCCTACAACATTCCGCTAGTGGCCACGAACGATGTTTTTTTTGGCGAGCCGCATCAGGCCGAGGCGCACGATGCCCTGATTTGCGTGGCCGAAAAAACATTTGTGAGCGATACCCATCGCCGCCGCCTGGGGCCGGATTATTGCTTTCAATCGGCCGCGCAGATGCGCGCCTTGTTCGCCGATGTGCCAGAAGCGTGTGATAACACATTGGTCATCGCGCAGCGTTGCGCCTATATGCCGCCGGTGCGCAAACCCATTTTGCCGGCCTTCCCCACTGCCAAGGGCCGCACCGAGGCGGAAGAACTGGAAGCGCAGGCGCGTGAAGGGCTGGCGCTTCGGTTGAAAAAAAATGATACGTCTGTTGATGAAAAAATGTACACCGATCGCCTGGCGTTCGAACTGGATGTGATCAACCGCATGGGCTTTGCGGGATATTTTTTGATTGTGTCCGATTTTATTCGCTGGGCCAAAAAAAATAATATTCCGGTGGGGCCTGGGCGCGGCTCTGGCGCGGGGTCGCTGGTGGCCTATGTGCTGCAGATCACCGATCTGGATCCGCTGCGCTGGGGATTATTGTTCGAACGTTTTTTGAACCCCGACCGCGTGAGCATGCCCGATTTTGATATCGATTTTTGTCAGGAACGGCGGGATGACGTGATTGGGTATGTGCAGCAAAAATATGGCGCCGATAAAGTGGCGCAAATTATTACGTTTGGAAAATTGCAGGCGCGCGCGGTGCTGCGCGATGTGGGGCGCGTGCTGGGCATGCCTTATGGTTATATCGATAAAATCAGCAAACTGGTGCCGTTTAACCCTGCCAACCCTGTCACGCTTGGTCAGGCGATTGAGGTGGAGCCTCAGCTGCAAACTCTGCGCGATAACGATCCGCAGGTGGCGCAGCTGCTGAACATCGCCTTGCAGCTGGAAGGGCTCTATCGCAACGCCAGCACGCACGCGGCGGGCGTGGTGATTGGCGACAGGCCATTGCAACAACTTGTGCCGCTTTATCGTGAACCTGGCGGCACGCTGCCTGCCACGCAATTTAATTTGAAAACGGTCGAGCAGGCGGGGCTGGTGAAGTTCGATTTTCTGGGCCTGAAAACGCTGGATGTTCTGCAACAAGTGGTTGAGTTGCTCAAGGCCAGGGAAATTTCCCTTGATCTGTCCACTCTGCCGCTGGATGACGCGCCCACCTATGCGTTGCTGAGCAAGGGCGACACCACCGGCGTGTTCCAGCTGGAAAGTGCGGGCATGCGCGATGTGCTGCGGCAAATGAAGCCGCACACCTTTACCGATATCATCGCGTTGGTGGCTCTCTATCGTCCTGGGCCTATGGATAATATTCCGAAATACATCAAGGTGAAGAACGGCGAGGAGGCGCCCGATTATCTGCACCCGTTGCTGGAGCCGATGTTGCGCGAAACCGCCGGCATTATGATTTACCAGGAACAGGTGATGCAAGCCGCGCAAATTTTGGCGGGATACAGCCTGGGCCAGGCCGATGTGCTGCGCCGTGCCATGGGCAAAAAGAAAGCCGATGAAATGGCCGCTCAGCGCGCCAATTTTATTCAGGGCGCGGCGGGGCAAGGCGTGGATGCCGAAAAAGCCGGCCATATTTTTGATCAGATCGATAAGTTTGCTGGCTATGGCTTCAACAAATCGCACGCGGCGGCTTATGCCCTGATTGCGTATCAGACAGCCTATGTGAAGGCGAATTATCCGACCGAGTTTCATTGCGCCGCCATGAATTTTGAATTGAATGATACCGACAAGCTGAATGTGTATCGCGGCGAATTACAGCGCCACAACATCGCGCTGCTGCCGCCCGATATCAATGCTTCTCAACCCCTTTTCAGCGTGGCCAAAACGCCCGCGGGGCAGCCGGCCATTCGCTATGGTTTGGCGGCCATTAAGGGGGTGGGGCTTGCCGCCATGCAGCAACTGGTGGCCGTGCGCGGTGATCAACATTTTGATACACTGGCCGATTTGGCGGCGCGACTTGACCCCAAAATGATCAACCGCAAACAATATGAAGGGTTGGTGATGGCGGGCGCGTTGGATGGGTTGCAACCCAACCGTGCCTCAGCCCTCGCCGCGTTTGATATGTTGCAGCAAACAGTGCAATCGCGCCAGCAAAACGTGCAGCAAAACAGTTTATTTGGTGCTGATGAAGGCGGGCTGCCGCCCATCACTTGGCCCGATGTGGCTCCGTGGGATGATTTGCAGGCCCTTCAGCATGAATTTTCGGCCCTCGGTTTTTATCTCAGCGCGCACCCCTTGGAAAGTTACAGGCTGCTGCTGCAAAAGCTGGATGTGGTGCCCGCCGCCAAAGCCGCCGAAGCCATTGCGCGCAGCGCCACCACGCGCGTGAAGTTGGCGGGTGTGGTGGTGGCCAAGCAAGAACGCACAGCGAAAAGCGGCAACCGTTTTGCGTTTGTCCAGCTTTCTGATAGCAAGGGTGGTTATGAAGTGACGCTGTTCAGCGAACAACTCTCGGCCGCGCGCGATGTGCTGAATGCCGGGCAACTGATTTTGCTGGATGCCGATGTGCAACTGGGAAGCCCCAACAACCCCGATGATGTTCGTTTTATCGGCCGCAATGTTGAGTTGCTGGAAAAAGCCGTGGCCAAAATGGCCATGGGCCTGCGCATTGATGTGGGCGATATCTCGGCCCTGCCTGAATTGCAAAAAACAATTGCCCCCTTGCTTGCGGGCAAAGGGCGTATTCAGTTGGTGGTGGCGGTAGATGACAAAGATATAGAAATAGACTTGCCGCAGTTGTATCAAATCTCTCCGGCCCTGCGTCATGCCGTGCGCCGCATTGCGGGCGTGCGCGATGTGCAGGAGGTTTAGGCCAGCATTGATGGACGATACAATCCACCACCAAACACCGTCATTCCCGCGCAGGCGGGAATCTATGGTGAGGCAGGTGCTGGCGAATGAATGGATCCCCGCCTTCGCGGGAATGACGCCGTTGTTTTATTGCATTGATACCGAGGAGGGGCATGGCTCATCAAAAAAGAACACAGAAAGACTGAAGCCCCTGCGAAAGCAGGGGCCCATCACGCATCGTTTGCTTCTTGTGTTGCATTCGGGTGATGGGTTCCTGCCGAAGTTTACCCTCGTGCAGGCAAGGGCAGGCACAACCGTGCTCTATTGAATGCGTTCAGGCCCAGAGTGGCTGATTATTGGATGGTCACCTTATACCTCTCATACTCCGCCCGCACCACCTTGCGCAGCAGCACAAGCCCGATGACATTGGGAATGGCGAGGAGGAAGAACAGGCCATCGGAAAAATCGATGATGTTGGCCAGGTTGGCGCTGGCCCCCACAATGCAGGTCAGGCAGTAAACAACGCAGAAGGTAAGGTGGATGGCGCGGTTGGCCCCAAATAAATATCGCAAGGCCACCTCGGCATAGTATCCGTAACCAATGATGGTAGAAAACGCGAACATAAACACCACCACAAACAGAACGTAAGAAAACCACGGCATGACACTGGTGAACGCCTGGTTGGTCAGCGCCATGCCCGACATTTTTCCGGCCTCTGCTGTTTCTAATGATCCGGTAATGATAATGACCAGCGCGGTCATGGTGCACACCACCACGGTATCAAGAAAAGCCCCCAGCATGGCCACCATGCCCTGTTGGGCCGGGTGCGTGCTGCGCGCCACACCATGAATGATGGCGCAGGTGCCAATGCCGGATTCGTTAGAAAAAACGGCGCGTCGCACGCCCTGAATGATGGCGCCTAAAAATCCGCCCAATCCCGCTTCGAATGAAAAAGCATGGCTGACAATTTGCTGCACAGCCCACGGAAGTTTGTCGATGTGAACCATAATCACCACAAGACTGGCCGCAATGTAAACGATGGCCATGAGGGGAACCAGCCAGCTGCTGACGCCGGCCACTTTTTTCAATCCGCCGATGATGATGACCCCCGCCAGCAGCGCATTAATGGCCCCAAACAGCCAGCCTTTATCGGCCCAAAAACTTTCGGCACCGCCCGTGATTTGTAAAAATTGTTCAAAGGTTTGGTTCACCTGAAACATGTTGCCGCCGCCAAGGCACGCCACAATCATGAACACGGCAAAACAGGCGGCCAAAAATTTCCCCAGCTTGGGCATGCCCAATTCGCGCAAGCCGTTTTGCAAAAAGAACGATGGCCCGCCCGCCAGCTGCCCATCGGCCTGCTGTTCACGATATTTCACGCCCAGCGTGGCTTCCATAAATTTGGTGTTCATGCCCAGAAAACCCATAAGGATCATCCAAAATGTTGCTCCAGGCCCCCCCACCGACAGGGCCACCGCCACGCCCGCAATGTTGCCAAGACCAATGGTGCCAGCCAGCGCGCCCGCCAGCGCCTGAAAGTTGCTAATCTCCCCCTTTTTGGTTGCATCGGCCACCTGGTGTTTGGGGTTAAACGATAAATCCCACCCGTGGGCGAAGTGGCGCAGGCCCACAAAACCTGTATAAAAGGTGGCAAATAACCCGGCCAGAACAAGCCACGCCACGATAAACGGAACCTCGGCCCCGCCCGGCAATGGAAGGGGGTAAAACACAACGGCATTCACAACATCGTTGAGGGGTTTGACGGCGGCGTCAATTTGCTGGTCGAGGGTCATGGCACGAAGCCTTCATGAATCGCCACAGGTTGGCAAGGGTGGTTAGCCAGATGCAAGATATTTATTCACTGTTGTGCCTGCCCCCGCGTTCGCGAGGGTAAACTCCAGCAGGCACCCATCACCAGCATGTAACGCAAGATAAAGATGATGTTTGATGGGCCCCTGCCTTCGCAGGGGCTAAAGTTCTTTTCTCTCACAATGCATTTTTACAATCTAATTTTTCCCCAAAAACCTTCACCAATTCATCATATTCATCATCATCGTGGCGCAGCAGGCCGTGGCGCAGGCAAAAATCGATGATGACAAGGGCGCAGTTAAATTTGAAACGGTCAGTGGTGCGGATGATGCTTAAAACATCCTGCGCGGGCATGAGGGTGAAGCGTGACACTTCGCCATCGGTGTTCTCTGGCGTCACATGCTCTGGCATCTCAAGATCATAGACAAACAGATGATCGTTGCGCAGGCCCGACGGCACATCGCGCTTATAATGAATGGTTTTGATCAGTTTGGCCTGATCGACCAGCAAAGGCGGCAGGTTCGCTTCTTCCTGTCCTTCTTTGCGCAAATTTTCCTGCAGGGTCAGCCCCGTTGGCTGGCCGCCGGCAAACAGATGGTCGAGCTTGAGAGGATCAACCACAAGGTGCGGCGATCGTTCACCAATCCATAAAAAAATATCGCGGTCACGCCGCACAAAACCATTCACGTGCAGCCCCCACGCGGGCGCGCCAAACCACGGCATGGCGGTGCGGTCGAGGAGCGCGCGGGCCGGAGCGTCCCACGCTGGTTTGATATCGTATAATTCGCGATAAAATTGTTGTTGCGGAAAAAATTTTTGCTGCACGTGATGGGCAGCGTTTTTCAGAAGTTTTGTATTATCAGAAAGATCACCCGTCGCATGGGCCAGAAAAAGTTTTTTTTCGGTGGCGTGAAAAAGTTTTTCGGCCACCAAACTTTGGGCCAGATCATGCCGCAAAAACCCAGCGGCCCCATTGCCCACATGCCAAGGCGCGAAGGATGAGGCATGGTGTGACTGGCAAAAGTGCCAGTGCCGCAGTAAACCCGCCATATTAGCCTTGGCGTTCGGCCATCATGCCTTTGATTTTGCCAATCGCCTCGGCCGGGTTCAAGCCCTTGGGGCACGTGCGCGTACAATTCATGATGGTGTGGCAGCGATAAAGCCTGAAAGGATCTTCAAGGTTATCAAGGCGTTCGCCGGCCATTTCATCGCGGCTATCGGCCAGCCAGCGATAGGCCTGAAGCAAAATGGCGGGGCCAAGATAACGGTCGCCATTCCACCAATAACTGGGGCAGCTGGTCGAGCAGCAGAAACACAAAATGCATTCGTACGCGCCATCCAGCTTGGCCCGCTCATCGGGGCTTTGCTTGCGTTCTTTGTCGGGCGGCGGCGGCGTTTCTGATTGCAGCCACGGCTTGATGGACGCGTATTGCGCGTACACATGTTTCAAGTCGGGCACCAAATCTTTCACCACGGGCATGTGGGGCAGGGGATAAATTTTAATGTCGCCCGTCACCTCGGCCATGGGTTTTAGGCACGCCAGTGTGTTGGTGCCATCGATGTTCATGGCGCAGCTGCCACAAATGCCTTCGCGGCAACTGCGGCGGAAGGTGAGCGTGCCATCGATATCGTTTTTAATGTGGATCAGGGCATCCAAAATCATGGGTCCGCAATTTTTCTGATCGATGGTGTAGGTGTCGAGTGAGGGATTTTTCCCATCATCGGGCGACCAGCGATAGATTTTGAAGGTCTTCGGGCTCTTGGCGTTTTCGGGCGCAGGGTGCACCTTGCCCGCTTTCACTTTCGAGTTTTCAGGAAGGGTCAGTTCGGCCATTAGTAAACCCTCTTCTTAGGTGGGATTGCGTCAACTTCACGCGTCAGGGTTGTTAAAATCACAGGGCGGTAACCCAGCGTGACCTTGGCGTTGCCATCAAGCCAGCACAGGGTATGTTTCATCCAGTGCGCATCATCACGTTCTTGATAATCTTCGCGGGCGTGGGCGCCACGGCTTTCTTGCCGGTTGGCGGCGCTTTCAACCGTGGCCACAGCCTGGACCAGCAAATTATCCAGCTCCAGCGTCTCAACCAGCTCCGAGTTCCAAACCAACGATCGATCATCGAGCCCCAGGTCATCGCGCTGATGGTACGCGGCGTGGATTTTTTGCTGGCCTTCCTTCAGCACATCGCCCGTGCGGAAAACCGCGCAGTTGTTTTGCATGGTTTTTTGCATATCAAGGCGCAGGTGCGCGGGGCGCAAGCTGCCCTTGGCGTGGCGGAATTTATCGAGACGGGCCAGCGAAAAATCAGCACTGTCGGCGGGCAGCGGGGCGTGATGGGCGTTGGGCGTCAACAGTTCAGCCGCGCGGTTGGCGGCGGCGCGCCCAAACACCACCAAATCAAGCAACGAATTGCTGCCCAAACGGTTGGCGCCATGCACCGAAACACAGGCCGCTTCGCCAATCGCCATCAGGCCCGGCACCACGCGGTTGGGGTCATCGGCGGTGGGGTTCAGCACCTCGGCCTTATAGTTGGTGGGGATGCCACCCATGTTATAGTGCACCGTGGGCAGCACCGGAATGGGTTGTTTGGTCACATCAACGCCGGCAAAAATGCGCGCGGTTTCGGCAATGCCTGGCAAGCGTTCATGAACAACCTTGGGGTCAAGGTGCATCAGGTTCAGGTGGATGTGATCTTTGCCAGCGCCCACGCCGCGCCCTTCACGAATTTCAATGGTCATGCTGCGGCTGACCACATCGCGGCTGGCTAAATCCTTCGCGCTGGGGGCGTAACGTTCCATAAAACGTTCGCCGTTCGCGTTGGTCAGATAGCCGCCTTCGCCGCGCGCGCCTTCCGTAATCAGGCAACCCGCGCCATAAACGCCGGTGGGGTGAAATTGCACAAATTCCATATCTTGCAGAGGCAGGCCCGCGCGGGCCGCCATGCCGCCACCATCGCCCGTGCTGGTGTGCGCCGATGTGGCGCTGAAATAGGCGCGGCCATAGCCACCCGTGGCCAAAACCGTGATATGACCACGAAAACGGTGAATGGTGCCATCATCAAGGTTCAGCGCAACCACGCCGCGACACTGGCCTTTGTCATCCATGATCAAATCGATGGCAAAATATTCAATAAAAAATTCGGCGCTGTGTTTCAGCGATTGCTGATACAGCGTGTGCAGAATGGCGTGGCCTGTGCGATCGGCGGCGGCGCAGGTGCGCTGCGCAATGCCTTTGCCATAATGCGTGGTCATGCCGCCAAAGGGGCGCTGATAAATGCGTCCATCCTCGGTGCGGCTGAAAGGCACACCATAGTGTTCAAGTTCAATGACGGCCGGAATGGCTTCCTTGCACATATATTCAATCGCATCCTGATCGCCCAGCCAATCACTGCCTTTCACGGTGTCATAGAAGTGGAAGCGCCAATCGTCCTCGCCCATGTTGGCCAGCGCGGCTGAAATGCCGCCCTGCGCCGCCACCGTGTGGCTGCGGGTGGGGAAAACCTTGGTAATGCACGCGGTCTTCAACCCCTTGGCCGCCATGCCAAAGGTGGCGCGCAGGCCCGCGCCGCCCGCGCCAACCACAATAATATCGTACGTATGATCGGTGATGGGATAAGCCGTCATCTAAAGCCCCAGAAAGATTTTGAGAACAGAAAGTGTGGCCAGCACCGCCAAAGCCGCAAACAAAAAGCGCGTGCCGATGATTTTGGCATGTTTGCAAAACGGCGCGTGGATATAATCTTCCACCACCACTTGCAAACCGCTGACCGCATGGTGCGCCCCCACCAGAATAAACAAAATCATCAGCGCAGAATTAATGGGGCTTTGAAACCACGCGCGCGCCGCCGCATAATCGGCCGTGCCGATGCAGATGAACATGCTGAAGGCAAACCACACACCCAGCGGAACAAGCGCCAGCGAGGTATAGTGCATGCCCACCCAATGCCCCGTGCCGCTTTTGGCGCTGCCCAGGCCGCGCACGCGGGCCAAATCGCTTTTCAGGCCTTCATTCTGGTTCATGCCAGCCCCCAAATTCTTATGGCAACCACCGCCGTGGCCAGCGACGCAAACACCAGCACCACCGTGCCCGTGGCATATACTTGGGGCAGCTTAAAGCCCCACCCGGCATCCCACAACAGGTGCCGCACGCCCGCGGCCAGATGATAGAAAAAAGCCGCCGCAAAACCAGACAGGAAAATTTTGCCCCACACGGTTTGAATGAACCCATAAACATAGCCATAAGCGTTGGGGCCATAGGCCAGGGCCACCACCCAGCCCAGCACCAGCACAAACCCCGCCGACAACACCACCCCGCTGAGGCGATGCAGAATAGACAGCACGCTGGTCATTTGCGGGCGATAGATGGTCAAGTGCGGCGAAAGCGGGCGTGGGCGCTGAGGGGCGGGAGTCGTCATGATGTGACCCTATACATAACTGCACCGCGGCAGCAGGACAAGAGGAGTTTTAGTTATAAAACCCTTCATCCTTGCGCTTGGTTTCGGCGTCGATGTCTTGGCGGATCACGGCCACGGCACCCGCCATTACGGCCACCAGCGCGGCGCTGACCAGCACCTTGCCCAGCATATCATCGCTGAAAATATCAAACCACGTATCGGCCAGCAGCAATGTGCCCACCACCAGAATAACACCCAGTAAAATTTTATAGGCGATGGCTTTGGTCATGAGGTGCCCCTAAAGATGTTTGGCCATGATGATGACAAATGCCTCGCGCTTGAAAAACAAAAGCTCGCGGCGTGTTTCTTTTTCCATGGTCACCACCTCCCACCCCTCGCGCGCGTGGCGGTTGATGAAATCGGTCAGCTTCATCGGGTCCATTTTCCCCTGCCCCAAAAGCAGAGACCCCAGCAGGCCTTCACGGTACACAATGGCTTTGTATTCTTTCATAAAACCAGCCTAGCAGACTGGGGTATGGGCGCAAGTAATCCAATCATGATTGGGATTGCACGCAGCCCCCGCGCATGGCTAAATTGCGCTATGACACAGAGAACAATTAAGCAAGGCAGCATTATTCGTTTCAGGCCATCCGCCGCTTTTGGGGGTAAAGAAATTGGCGTGC
>RFNS01000189.1 GCA_009927055.1 Alphaproteobacteria bacterium
TAACCCTCAGATCCGTAGTCTGATGCTCTATCCAATTGAGCTACGGGTGCGCACGGCAGGGCCTAGTCATAAGCAAAACAAACGCTTTTGCCAAGGCTTGTTTTCTTTCGGTCGTGGGTTGGGTGCGGGGCTTGCCTAAAGGCTCTTTTTAGATGATAGGGATGAACGCATGTTAACCACGCCACCCAGGCTTTCGATTGTCATCCCCCTGCATAACGAGGCGGGGAATATTGCGCCGCTGA
The DNA here is from genome assembly GCA_009927055.1 of Alphaproteobacteria bacterium. GTDB lineage: Bacteria > Pseudomonadota > Alphaproteobacteria > UBA9219 > RFNS01 > RFNS01. The sequence continues at coordinate 243 of RFNS01000189.1, forward strand.
TGGCCGAGATTGTGCAGCATTTGCGCGATGATTCACATGTAGGCGGCGCCTATGAAATTATTTTGGTGGATGATGGCAGCACCGATGCCACGCCCGCCGAAGCACGGGCAGAGGCCCAGAAACACCCCCATGTGCGCGTGCTGCACCTGCCCCAAAGACAGGGTATGAGCCCCGCCATTCGCGCTGGGGTGCGGGCGGCCTGCGGCACGTGGATTATGACGGCCGATGGTGACGGGCAAAATGACCCCGCCGACATGCCGCGTCTTATTCATATGGCGCTGAGTTTGGGTGACCATCATAACATTCTGGTGTGCGGCCTGCGCCTGAACAGGCAAGATACGGCGCAAAAACGCATGGCCAGCCGGGTGGCCAACACCCTTCGGCAGGCGGTGTTAAGGGATGGCTGTCCCGATACCGGCTGCGCCTTGAAGATGTTCCGGCGCGATTTATACCTCAGTTTGCCGTTTTTTCATGGGTTGCACCGGTTTATGCCCGCCCTTGGGCGTCATTATGGGGCCACGGTGCTGCAAACCCCTGTGAATGATCGTGCCCGCACGCGGGGGGTGTCAAAATCAGATATCGCGGGAAGGGCCGTGCGCGGGCTGGTGGATATGCTGGGCGTGGCATGGTTAATGGCCCGCACGCCCGCTCCCCAACAGGCGCAAGAGGCGGGGCAAATAAATAAACCAACAGAATGATTGACAGAAGCCCCCTTTTATTGGCATTTAGGGGCCGAACGGGGCACAGCCCCACTTTGAAAAAACGGACGGATCAATCATGTTTGCGGTAATTGTAACCGGCGGCAAGCAATATAAAGTCGCCGAAGGTGATCAACTGGCGGTTGAGGCGTTGACGGCTGATGCCGGCAGCACCATCGACATTGTGGATGTGCGGCTGGTGCACAGCAACGGCGAAACACGCGTGGGCACGCCCGCCGTGGAAGGCGCCAAGGTGACAGCCGAAGTGGTGGCCCATGGCCGCCAAGATAAGGTGATTATTTTTAAGAAAAAACGTCGCCAGAATTATCGCCGTAAAAAGGGGCATCGTCAGCCCTTTACCGTGATTAAAATTACAAAAATCGCAGCCTAGGGGAGTGGGTTATGGCACATAAAAAAGCAGGCGGAAGCTCGCGCAACGGTCGTGACAGTGAATCAAAACGCTTGGGCGTGAAATTGTTTGGCGGCCAGCAGGCCGGCCCCGGCGCCATTATTGTACGCCAGCGTGGCACGCAATATCGTCCCGGCGATAATGTGGGCATTGGCCGCGATCATACCCTCTATGCCTTGGTGGCGGGCGCTGTAGAATTTAAGGAAAAAGCCGGCCGCATGACAGTCTCGGTGCGCACAGCGGCTTAGGCGAAATTCTTGGGTCGTCCAGCCTTACACTGAAAATTAGCCAGAGATCTTATTGTTGAAGAATGGTGTTGCTGTGCCTGCCCCCGCCTGCGCGAGGGTAAACTCCAGCAGGCACCCATCACCTGATGGTAACTCAAAAATCGATTGATGCTTGATGGGTCCCTGCCTTCACAGGGGCTTCAGGACAGGTTTTTTCAAAACACCTTCGAGTATTTTAGATGAACAAGTGACAGGTAACACTTATCCTTGCAAAAAACGACCAAATGTTTTCTGGTTAACTCATGGCAACCAAATCATCGCGCGCAGAAAAAACCTATGATGCATCGTCCATCGAAGTGCTGGAGGGGTTAGAGCCCGTGCGCCGCCGCCCCGGCATGTATATTGGCGGCACCGATGAACGCGCGATGCACCACCTGGTGGCCGAGGTGCTGGACAACGCGATGGATGAAGCGGTGGCGGGCCACGCCACCCGCATTGATATTGCGCTGCAGGCCGGCAACCGTGTGGTGATCCGCGATAATGGCCGCGGCATTCCGGTCGATCCTCACCCCAAATATAAAAACAAATCGGCGCTCGAGGTCATTTTAACAACCCTGCATTCGGGCGGAAAATTTTCGGGCAAGGCCTATGAAACATCGGGCGGCTTGCACGGCGTGGGCATTTCGGTGGTCAATGCGCTGAGCAGCGATGTGGTGGTGGAAGTGGCGCGCCAGAAACAGCTTTATCGTCAAACCTATTCGCAAGGTGCCCCCACCAGTAAATTATTGAAGCCCGGCAGCGCCACGTGGCAGGGCACGCAAGTATCGTTCGTGCCCGACACAGAAATTTTTGGCCGACAAACATTCAAGCCCGCCACGCTGTTCAGGTTGGCGCGCAGCAAGGCCTATTTGTTCGCGGGCGTTTCGCTTCACTGGCACTGCGATGCCGCGCTGATTGACGATGACACGCCCGCCGAAGCGGTGCTGCATTTTCCGGGCGGCATGCAAGATTTTTTGCGCGATCAATTGGCGGGGCGCGAAACCTTGTCGCCCGATTTTTTTGCAGGCCGTGCCGACTTGCCCGAAGGGGTCGGCACGGTGGAATGGGCCGTGGCCTGGCCCGAACAAGGCCAGGGTTTTTGCCATTCGTATTGCAACACCATTCCAACACCGCAGGGCGGCACGCACGAAAATGGTTTGCGCACGGCCCTCTTAAAAAGTTTGCGCGCGTACGGCGAGCGCGCGGGCAACAAAAAAATTGGCGCCCTCACCAGCGATGAAGCCTTTGCCGATGCCGTGTGCATGCTGTCGCTGTTTATTCGCGAGCCGCAATTTCAAGGCCAGACGAAAGATAAGCTGGCCACGGCCGAGGCCGCGCGTTGGGTTGAAAATGTCATCAAAGATCATGCCGATCATTGGTTGGCCGATCACCCCGCCAACAGTAATGCGCTTTTGGAAGCCTTGATTGACAAGGCCGAGGCGCGCGCGCGCGATGCGCAAGATAAAGAATTGAGCCGCAAAACGGCCACGCGCAAATTGCGCCTTCCTGGCAAGCTGGCCGATTGTTCGCGCAGTGCCGCCGCGGGCACCGAGCTGTTTTTGGTGGAAGGCGACAGCGCGGGCGGCAGCGCCAAGCAGGCGCGTGCGCGCGAGACGCAGGCCATTTTGCCCTTGCGCGGAAAAATTTTGAACGTGGCGAGCGCCAGCGGCGATAAGCTGCGCCAAAACCAAGAGCTGGCCGATTTGGTTCAGGCCCTTGGCTGCGGTATTGGCAACAGTTTTGATGTGAATAAACTGCGATACGAGCGCGTGATTATTATGACCGATGCCGATGTGGATGGCGCGCACATTGCCGCGCTGCTGATGACATTTTTTTACACTGAAATGCCGCAGCTGATTGAAAAAGGGCATTTATACCTGGCCCAGCCGCCGCTTTATCGCCTCAGCGCCGGCGGCGAAAGTGTTTATGCCCGCAACGATGCCCACCGCGATGAATTGCTGGCCACCGTGTTTAAGGGCCGCACAAAGGTTGAAACATCGCGCTTCAAAGGGCTTGGCGAAATGCTGGCCACGCAACTGCGCGACACCACCATGGATCCCGCGCGGCGCAACCTGCTGCGCGTGGTGCTGCGCGACAAGACAGACGCCGATGACGCCGCGCATGCCAATTCTCTGACCGCCGAATTGGTGGAAAGCCTGATGGGGAAAAAGGCCGAAAAACGCTTCGCCTTTATTCAGGAAAACGCCCGCTTTGTGAAAGAGGTGGATGTTTAGTTTCAACACTTATTAAAACAGAGGAAAAATAATTTGTTGTGTCTGCCTGCGCAGGGGCTTCAGGCTTTTTATGTGCCCTCACGAATACTCAGTCTCAGTTAAGGCTGCTCAAAACACAGCAATGAATGCGGCGCCGCAGCCATGTAAATGGAGCCCTGTACCTGGTCCATGACATCAGTAAAATGACCGCCCGTTTTTAGCGGGGCCGTGATGGTGGCGCGGACAACATAAAAACCAATCTTGTGTGGAGACAGCGTTAAACGCGCCGCGTTGGGCACAAACTGTTTTTCCTGCAGACGTTTGACAAGGCGATCAAAAACCATGCGACTGACATCGCCATAACTGTCAAGAACACCGATGATATGATCGGGGCGCTTGGCGCCCAGTTGTTTTGTCCTTGCTTTGAACACCAGATGCGTATGAGGGGTATCACCAATCTCCATGGCGACAATGGGCCATGTGCGCGGCTCTCTGATGATCAGGGTGGAATCTGGCGCATCATTGCGCCAGCTTTTTTGTAGGTTCAGAAGGTTCTCTTGTAAAAGCGATAGGTCGGTCATGCCTCAAGCCTATGTCAGCCGCTCGGTCTGTCAAGGCTTGTCGTTTTGCGCTGCAACGCTATGCTGCGGGCATGACACTTTCTTTTCTGCCCCCCGCCCGTGGTTTTTTGGGCCTGCCGCCCTCGGCCGCCTTTTCGGCCAGCCAGGCCAAAAGCGTTCTGATCCCCTTTGGGCTTGAACAATCGGTGAGTTATGAAGGGGGTACGGCCCAAGGCCCGCAAGCCATCATCGATTGTTCGCCGCAGCTGGAATTATTTGATGACGAGTTGTGGCGCGAACCGCATGAGGCGTTTAAGCCTATGACGGCGAAACCTGTTAAAATTTCCGCGTCCTTGCCAAAGGCGCTGGATCAGCTGGAAGCCTTGGTGGATGATGTGCTAGAGGCTGGGAAATTTCCCATGATCATGGGGGGCGAGCATTCGCTGACCGCTGGCAGCATTCGCCCCTTTGCCAAACGCCACCAGAAACTGACCATTATGCATTTTGATGCGCACGCCGATTTGCGCGATGGCTATGAAGGCGAAACCTATTCGCACGCGGCGGCCTTGCGCCGTTGCCTCGATTTTCCGCATGTGCGGCTGGTGTCGGTGGGCATACGCAATATTTCAAAAAGCGAAATTCCGTTTTTAGAAAAAAATAAAAAACGCATCACCGTTTTTTGGGCGCGCGAGAAGGCCGAATGGACGGTGGCCAAGATCATGAAAGCCATCGGCAGCGGGCCTGTTTATGTGACATTTGATATCGATGCGTTTGATAGTTCGCTGATCCCCGCCACCGGCACGCCAGAGCCTGGCGGATTATTTTGGGACGAAACGATGGATATTCTGCGCGCCACGTTCACCCAAAAAAATGTGGTGGGGGCCGATGTGGTGGAACTGTCGCCGCGCCCTGGCCTGCATGCCTGCAATTTTCTGGCCGCCAAGCTGGTGTTCAAAATGCTGGCGTATCAATTTTGTTTGTCGCGACACGCCTCATGAAATTTCTTGACGAAGTCACCCTTCAACTGACGAGCGGTCATGGCGGGCCGGGCTGCATCAGTTTTCGGCGCGAAAAGTTTATTGAATATGGCGGCCCCAACGGCGGCAATGGTGGCAAAGGTGGCGATGTGGTGCTGGTGGCGGTGGCCAACCTCAACACACTGATCGATTATCGCTATACCAAACAAATGGCCGCCGAAAACGGCCGTCCGGGCGAGGGGAGCCTGTGCACAGGGCGCGATGGCGCTGATTTGGTGTTGCGCGTGCCCGTGGGCACCGCGGTGCTGGATGCCGAGACAGACGAACAACTGGCCGACATGCTCAAGCCAGGCGAGACCATACGTCTGCTCAAAGGAGGCGATGGCGGCATGGGCAATGCCTATTTCAAATCGAGCACGAACAGGGCGCCGCGCAAAGCGGGGGCGGGGTATGCGGGCCAAACACAAACCATCACGCTGCGCCTGAAGCTGATTGCCGATGCCGGATTGGTGGGCCTGCCCAATGCGGGCAAAAGCACGTTTTTGGCGGCCACCACGGCGGCCAAACCCAAAATTGCCGATTATCCCTTCACAACCCTTACCCCCAATCTGGGCGTGGTGCGCGTGCAAAAAGGGCGCGAGGCGATGGAATTTGTGCTGGCCGATATTCCGGGGCTGATTGAGGGCGCGCACGACGGCACCGGCCTTGGTGATAAATTTCTGGCGCATATCGAGCGGTGTCGCGTGCTGCTGCACTTGATGGATGCGACAAGCGATGATGTGGTGGGCGATTATAAAATCATTCGGGCCGAGTTGAAGGCCTATGGCGCGGGGCTGGCCCGCAAACCCAGCCTGCTGGGGCTGAACAAATGCGATGCCCTGTCGCCCGCCGATGTGAAAAAGAAAAAAGCGCAACTGGAAAAACTGACACGCAAAAAAGTTTTCACGCTGTCGGCCATCGCCCGCCACGGCACCGATGACGTGTTGCTGGCCTTGTGGCAAAAAATTAGGCGCTGATTTTGCGCAGAAAGATACTTATGCTAAGGGGTTGCCCAAGAGGATCATGATGCAGAATTTTGATGTTATCGTCATCGGCGGCGGGCCGGGCGGATATGTGGGGGCCATTCGTGCCGCGCAGCTGGGTATGAGCGTGGCATGTATCGAAGCGCGGCCAGCCTTGGGCGGCACCTGCCTGAATGTGGGGTGTATTCCCTCGAAGGCGCTTCTGACCAGCTCAGAGAAATATCACGAAGCCCTGCATGCGCTGGCGGGGCATGGGGTGAAGGTGTCGGGCGTGGCGCTCGATCTGCCGGCCATGATGGCGCACAAAGATAAAGTGGTGCGCGATAACACCATGGGGATCGACTTTCTGTTCAAGAAAAATAAAATCACGCGCATGATGGGCCGGGGCGAGCTGCTGGGCGGTGGCCAGGTGCGGGTGAACGATGGGGGGAATAATCCCATACTCTCGGCCAAGGCCATTATCATCGCCACGGGGTCAGAGGTGATGCCGCTGCCGAATATTACGGTCGATGAAAAACGCATTGTGTCATCAACGGGCGCGCTGGCGCTGCCATCTGTGCCCCAAAAAATGGTGGTGATTGGCGGCGGATATATTGGGCTTGAGCTGGGGTGCGTGTGGCAGCGCCTGGGGGCTCAGGTAACCGTGATTGAATTTCTCGACAGGCTGTGCCCCACCATGGATGCCGAAGTGGCCAAGCAGTTGCAAAAATCGCTCTCCAAGCAAGGCGTGCAGTTTCAATTATCCACCAAAGTTTCCTCGGCCACGGCGACAGCCACGGGGGTTGATCTGGTGTGCCAACCGGTGGCGGGCGGCGCGCCCACAACCATGCAGGCCGATGTGGTGCTGGTGGCGGTGGGGCGGCGCGCCTATACGCAGGGGCTGGGCCTGGAAAAACTGGGCGTGGCGATGGATAATCGCGGCCGCGTGGTGGTGGATGCGCATTTTCAAACCAACGTGCCGGGCGTCTATGCCATTGGCGATGTGATTGCAGGCCCCATGCTGGCTCACAAGGCCGAGGAAGAAGGCGTGGCGCTGGCCGAAATGCTGGCCGGCCAAAGGCCGCACGTGAATTATGATGTGATTCCGGGCGTGGTCTATACATGGCCCGAAGCGGCGGCCGTGGGCAAAACAGAGGAAGAATTAAAACAGGCGGGCGTGCAGTATAAGGTTGGGAAATTTCCCTTCTCGGCCAACGGGCGCGCGCGCGCGATGGGCGATACCGATGGTTTTGTCAAAATTCTGGCCGATGCGCGCACCGACCGCGTGCTGGGTGTTCACATTATCGGCCCGCAGGCCGGCACGCTGATTGCCGAATGCGCGCTGGCGATGGAATTTAGCGCGAGCAGCGAAGATATTGCCCGCACCTGCCACGCGCACCCCACGCTGAACGAGGTGGTAAAAGAAGCGGCCCTGGCGGTTGATGGCCGCGCGCTGCATGTTTAGTGGTCAAGCCAATATAATAAAAAAACCAATGTTCACAGACGTTTGACGTGACGGTGAACATTGGTTTTAACAATATTAAACGCGGGCACTATAAACCTGCCCTTTTTCTTTATCCTCCTCATCATTCTCGCTCAGAATATCGAGTAGGGTCTGCGTGGTATCATTTTTCACATGACTAGTGGAGAATGAATTCGCATTCCCGGCACTTAAATTCATGCTACTCATTTTTTGCTCAATGAGACTTTTGAGAGCATCAAAATCAATGGAGCCATCTTCTTTTTGCACTTTCTGAGCAGCATCTTTGCCAAAATCCTGCTCGATCTTCTCAAGCAGTTTTGAAACATCCATGCCTCCTCCAGGCCCTTCACCACCTTGACCAAAGGGTGAAATGCCTTTGCTTTGCATAAACTCTTGCAGCTTCTTGCGATCAACTTTGCCATTTTCTCCTTTCACTGACTCAGAAGCATCCTTTCCATATTCTTTTTCAATACGAGAGAGAATTTGGCTATCGCTGGGTGGCTTGAAGCCGATCGGCATCGATGATCCACCTAAACCACTAATGCTTGACATGATTGTCTCCTTGGGGTTGGGTGGCAGCTCCTCTGCCCTGACGTGGGATTTTCCCGAACCTAGATACGCTTTTGGCGGCTGAATTACTCAGTTAACAAAACCTAACAATCTAACGTATTGAAAAATAGAAGAAACATGTTTTCTTATCACACGTCGAAGATATCGGCTGTTAAAAACGTATTAAACTTAGAAGACAAAGAACATGAGACAGCATGAACGTCGCACAAATCTGGTTGCAGGCCGAAACCGATGAGAACCTTATGCTGACTTTGCAGAGGCAGGCTTCACACGATGCGTTTATGGTGTTGGTGAAACGCTATAATCAGATTGTGTTTCGTCTTTGTTTTCGGATGGTACGGGATCATGCTTTAGCTGAAGATTTGGCACAGGAAGTTTTTATCAAGCTTTGGCAACACCCTGGAAGGTGGGATAAAAATAAGAGCAATCGTTTTCGAAGTTGGTTGTTTACAGTGGCGATTAATCACACTCATGACGAAATAAGAAAGAAAAACAGAATCCCGCCGCATGACCACCTCAATGACGATCTGACTTCAGGCATTGTTGCTGATGAGGATTGTTCGGATGATACGGAAAAGGAAAAAATTTTGGCGATTGCTTTTAACGTGATGAAAGAGCATGAAAAAAATGCAATGATGCTGGCGTATGAAAAAGGCATTTCAAACAAAGATGCTGCGGCTGTTATGGGGATAACGCTAAAAGCATATCAGTCACTTGTCGCGCGAGCGAAAGATAAACTGCGTCGCCGAGTGGCCGAATTGCTCACATCCGAGCAGGAGTATGATCTCAAAGGGGGGACTGATGGAGAAAAAACAACTTATATCTGACGATGTGCTTTTATTGTTATCTTGCGCACCTCGTCCAAAAAATTTGCAAGAAAAGATCTTTATGGCAACGAAGCCACAATCATCTTCCCGCACATCAATCGATGTCTATGTGCCCAAAACTCTCTATGTCGTGTCACTGGCCATGGTTTTTATCATGGCACTAGGGGTGAGTGAGTTTGTAAAAACGCGCCTTGATGACTATCACGATTTGAGAATAATCAACTATCTTTACAGCGCACAAGGAGGGTATGATGGCCTACATTAAAAATTGTATAATCATTTTTTCTTTCGCCTTAAACATTGTTCTCTTAGGTCCTGTTTTGTTGGGCCACTGGCCGATGCCGCCCCTTCCGTGGATGGTGGAACATGGCCGAACTATGGTTAATTTTATGTCACCTGTACTGGCAGATGTGAAAAAATTACACTCGGTGCAAATAGCAGACATGCTGACGGCAAAAAATAATTTGGTTGGTTCTTTAAGAAAGATTCCTTTTGATCATGCCAATTTTAAAGAAGCCGCGCGAGCATTTGAAGAAAAAAAATATGCACTAGAATCTGTCGTGCAAACAAAAGTACGCGATAGAATCTTGCAACTGAATGATAAGGAAAGAAAAGATTTGGCGACCATGCTCGAAAAAATCAAACCCCCATTATTGATGCTGTCGAAGTAACAAAAACTACCCCTGCCAGCGGAGATCGATCGTGGTGGCGCGTTTCAAATCGCGCAGGTGGCGGCGGGCCAGTTTTTCCAGCTTTTCGGTGCCCAGCGCATTTGCAATCATCTCGCGGTCGGGGCCTTGCGGAGCGTTCCGCGCGCACACCATCAGCATGGCCAGCCCTTTGTTGGTGGGGATGGGGGCGCTCCATTCCCCCAGCTTTTGCAGGGCGGCAATGGGCGTAACCCACTTGGGCAGGCGCGACATAAGTTGATCATCGAGCGTGTTCAGTCGCCATTCAGGCCACACCAATATTTTGGTGGCCATATCTTCGCAGCCTTTCATACTGTCGCGAATGTGGTTGGCCTGTGCGATGAGCGCGGCCTGATCAGACCCATCGGCCATCAGCTGCAGCATGGCCACGCTTGTTTCTGCGGCATCGCCCGCCTTCACCACGCGGCTTTGGCGACGCAGCAGAATGTGAAAACCGTTGGGGCTGGCGATGGGGCCTACCAATTCGCCATCCTGTGCGGCCTGCAGGGCCTGATCAAGCTCGGCCGGCAGTTGGCCTTCGGCAATCCACCCCAAATCACCGCCCTGCGCGGCGCCCACGCCCTGAGAAAACTGACGCGCGAGCGCCGAAAAGGGCGCGCCCTGGTTCAGCTGTTCGCGCATGCGGGTGGCAAATTGTTCGGCCTTTGGTGCATCGGCGGCATTGTCGGTGGAGAGAAAAATTTCAGATACCAGAATTTCTTGCTGACCGCTGCGGCTGCGCTGGCGTTCAATCAGCGCTTCCACTTCGTCGTCTGTCACATCCACCCGCGGACGCAAATCGCGCTGGATGATTTTAAGCCAGCTGAGGCCGGCGCGCGTTTGATGCTCAAGCGCGCGGATAGACCCGCCCTGAGCCGCGATATAGGTGCGCAAATCGCCATCGATGCGGTTGTCGGCGGCAATTTTTTGAAGGGCCATGTCAACCTCGGTATCATCGACCGTGATGCCAAGGCGCGAGGCTTCTTGCAGCTGGATTTCCTCGTCAACCAGCGTTTCTAAAATTTTAGGCAGAAATTGGCGGCGCACGGCCGGTTCATCGGGCAGGTTGCTGGAAATGAGGGTGAGTTTGAAACGCTCCATCAGCTCGCTTTGCGTAATCACGTTTTCGTTCACAATGGCGGCGATGCTTTCGCGCAGGGCCGATGTGTCGTTGGGCGATTGTTCCAGGCGCTGGGCCATCGCAGGCAGGGCCAGCACGATAAGAACAAGAACGG
>RFNS01000060.1 GCA_009927055.1 Alphaproteobacteria bacterium
CGTCGGTTTTTTCTGTTTCTTTTAATTGAGTCCTGCCCCCAGTAAGACACCACCCCTAACCTCTTCCTCAAGGGGAGAGGAACCATTGACCACCGAGACATTAGCGCCGAGACATAACCCTGTTTTTGGCCATAACAACCCCCGAAGCACACAGCCTCACACCTTAAGATGCAAGATGTGCCGTGCCTCAAGGCACGGTCATATTTTACAAACGCGCGTGTGCGGGGCATGGTGGGCCATGCACCCATGGCTGATGACCGAAGCGCCGCGCATGGCCCGTTTTGTGGTGGTGGGGCTGCTTAATCTGTCGTTTGGCTATGGGCTTTATTTATTGTTTCTTGAGGTGGGGTGGCCGCCGCCTGTGGCCTCGGTCGTGTCGGGCATTCTGGGCATTGGGTTTAACTTTTTTACCAACGGCATGTGGGTGTTCAAACAACTGCCGCTGGCCCGCATGCATCGGTTTTTTGTGGGCTATGGCGCTACCATTGCGGCCAATGCGCTGCTGCTGATGCTGCTGACAAACCTTGGCCTGGGCCCGCGCGTGGCGCAGGCGGTGCTGATTCCGTTCATGGTCGGCGCCAATTATGCGTTTCAGCGCTGGTGGGTTTTTCAGGAAAAACCTCAAGGCCCGCGCCCGCGCTGGCCAACAAAACTTACCCACAATAGCCCAAAACGCGGCATGCCCGACAAGGATTGATGGTTGAAAGTTTTTTGGATTTCGTGGGTGGTGCTGAATGATGGGCTGGCGGAACGATATACGCCAAGGTCTGAATGTTTCTCTCGCAGAAGCCTGAGGTAGCTAGAAGAAACCCCTTATAAATCTTCTTTTTGCAACCAAAACTCTTTAATGGTTTCGAATCTTTTGATGCGTTCACCAATCTTGGTTATTTCTTTCGGATAAAATTCCAACAAAATATCGCACAATTCAATCATCCAAAGTTTTCTGGAGTAGTTTTTGTTTATAGTTACATTGTTGGAGTTGGCTATTTGAATTTGTCCCCAGCCCAAAGCTCCTATGGTTAAACAATCCCATCCCAAAAATTCGATAGGCTTAAACGTAACTTCAGTCACAATAAGAGATGCGCCATCAATACGATATTTGATGATTAGCAATGAAAAATAATGCTTATCATCTTCATAAAAACGAGAGAGCCTTTCGACCGAAGTTAAATTTGGCATATTGAATTTGGTATCTTCTCTGTGCGTTTTTACGTCAACGATGTGATAGTTCCCAAACTTGTCAGTGAAAGCAAGATCAGCCATTGATCTTCGAGCAAAATCATTGGAATACTCAAGACAGTATGCCGTGCCACCACAACCTCGAAGCATGGCTGCAGGATTACATCGACAAAGCCGGCCTGGCCGGCCAACCAAAAGCTCTGCTGTTCCAGTCGATGCCACGCTGGGGCGAGCAGATGACCGGCCAGCCGCTCAGCCAGGCCGATGCCTTCCAGATGGTGCGCCGGCGATCCGCCGACGCCGGCATTCTCGCGAACGTCGGCAACCACAGCTTCCGCGCCACCGGTATCACCGCGTATCTCAAGAACGGCGGCACGCTGGAAACCGCCGCCGCGATGGCGAACCATTCATCGACACGCACCACGCAGCTCTATGATCGCCGCAGCGACGATGTCACCCTCGACGAGGTCGAGCGCATCCTGATTTGATTGGATCAGACGATGTCTGGCAAGCCGATGGCGGCGGGGACGGTGGTCTCCCACCAGTTCCACCAGCTGAAGCCAAACGTTCCCCTGCAGCTCGATTATCTGACGTTGCCGTCCAGACTTCGCCGGAAGATGGCAAGCGCCACCGGAACCTGAGACATCAGCAGCGCTCGGTTGAAAAACCGCTCGATGCTCACGAGTTCACAGTCGCTCTCGACGCACACGTCAGCGAGCGCAAACCGAACATACGACACCCATTCCGCCCACTTGGCGGGACGCTCTTTTTTCCCCATTTCCCCCACACCTCGCGCGTCAGGCCCCGCTCATGCCCTTGCTAGGAATCCCTCTCTCTGGCATCCCTTGAGCATGCCGACGCCGATCGAAACGCGCGAAGCCGCCGTGGCCTTCGTCAAGCAGGGAGGCAGCCAGTCCGAGGCTGCCAGGCGCTTTCGCGTCAGCCGCCGCAGCATCTACAGCTGGCTCGCGCTGCATAAGGCCACCGGGTCGCTCAAGCCCAGGCGCGTCGCCGTCGACGACATCGACGAAATCAAGCGCTTCCGCGCCGACAATCCCGACATGAGCCTCGCCGATGTCGCGCGCCATTTCGGCTGCAAATACCAATCGCTCTGGTGGCGCCTGTCGCAGCAGCTCTGATAACTTGCCCAGCCCGCACGAATCGCGCAGGGTTGCACCCGCGCGTCATTCCGCGCGCAAGTTTCAGGTGATCTGAAAATGAAAGCCTGAAACGACAAAACCCGCCACGAGGGCGGGTCTTGGGGAATTCGGTGATCATTCTTGGCGGACTGATCGCAGAAAC
>RFNS01000059.1 GCA_009927055.1 Alphaproteobacteria bacterium
TTGTCGTTGACCGCACGCCGCCAAGCATTGGTCATCGATTTTCCCAAGACCCGCCCTCGTGGCGGGTTTTGTCGTTTCAGGCTTTCATTTCCAGATCCCCTGAAACTTGCGCGCGGAACGACGCGCCGGTGCAACCCTGCGCGATTCGTGCGGTATGAGCAAGTTTGCAGACTTGTCGCAAGTTAGGCGAGGTGCTGCCAGAGCGTTTTGTAGTTGCAGCCAAAGCGGCGCGCGATGTCGGCGATGCTCATGTCTGGGTGTTCGGCGCGGAAACGCTTGATCTCATCGATGTTGATCATGAGGTGGCGGCGCGGGGTGAGCGATCCGGTGGTGTCGTGCAGTGCGAGCCAGCTGTAGATGCTTCGGCGGCTGACACGGAAGCGCCTGGCAGCCTCGGACTGGGTGCCACCCTGTTTGACGAAGGCCACGACGGCCTCGCGCGTTTTGATTGGCGTGGGCATGAGCTAGGGATGCCAGACATAGGGATTCCTATCAAGGGCACGGGCGTGCGGACGTGTGCGGTGGCGCATGGGGTTGCTTTTTATGGCTCCTGGTGCTATAGTTCTTAGAGCCTGGAGGTTGGATGCGAGTGTTCAAGACGCGCCATTTCGCGCGCTTCGCTCGCGGCGAAGGGCTGAAGGATGCGCAGATCGCCGAAGCGATCCGCGACGCGGAGCGCGGGCTGATCGATGCCGACCTTGGTGGCGGGCTGATCAAGCTGCGGGTGGCGCGGGCCGGGAAGGGCAAGAGCGGCGGGTATCGCACGATGATCGCCTACCGGACGCGGAAGCGGGCGGTGTTCCTGTTGGGGTTCGCGAAGAGCCGGCTGGACAACATCGGCGATGACCAGCTGCGGGACTTGCGGGCAGCGGCGGGGAGCATCCTGGCACTGAGCGAGGACGAGATCGAGGAACGGCTGGCGGAGAACGTGTTGCTGGAGGTGACTTATGACGACGAAGGTGAATGAGGAGATCGACAGGGCGTTGCTGGAGCTGGTGAAGGACGGGTTGGTGACCGGAGCGTCGGCTGACAAGATCACGCTGCGCATTTTGGGCGAGAGCACACCGCCGAAGCCGGCGCCGCTGTCTCCTGATGAAATCCGCGCGCTACGGGAGCGCGAGAACGTGAGCCAGGCGGTGCTGGCGCGTCATCTGAACGTGACGGTTGGCTATGTGTCGAAGATCGAGCGCGGCGCCAAGCGCCCGAGCGGATCGGCACTGGCGATGCTGCACCTGATCAAGCGCAAGGGGATCGCAGCGCTGGCGTGACGGCCTTTGAGTTACGGGAGGGCTGGGCACCGCGTGGCTGTTCGGCTGACGGCTTCCCAATTAACAAGCCTTTAAGAGTTACTCCGTACACTGCCTTATGCTTCGCGCCTGCCTCGTTCTAGCGTTCCTTACCGTTTCATCTGCCGCCATTGCCGCCGACTTTCAATTCTGGCCACCGCAGAATTTTGAAGGCCCCAAAGGGGGGTTGCCCAAGTGTCAAGATGGCGATGCGACTGTTATTCGGCGTGATCTGCACTCGCCGGGCGTGTACTGTCAGCCCTCGGGTGGAGCATCATCGGTTCTTTATTCATCCGATGTGAGTTTCGGGAGCTTCACACCAATTACCCGCAACTTCGTGTTGAGTGCTGAAGCCGTCGTCTCTGTTTCATGCTCGGTGAGTGGCAGTGTATCTGGCGCCGGCGGCATCAATGCTGGTGTTATGAGCACGTTATCGATTGATGGAACAGTGTGTTCACAGGATATCTCATTCGAATACCCGGCCTATAACGTGTTATTTGGTGCTACAGCGGTATGTAACAAGAAGCTTGCAGCTGGCAATCATACGATAACATGCTTACCGTCTGCGTACGGGCAGGATAGCTCTGCCGTGTCGGCAGGGCCTGGAAGCTTTGGCGTGGTGGCGATCTCCACGCTAAAATAAGCGCATCAAGAACTTGTTGGCCAATAAGTATGTGAAAGCGTTGTAATTGCGGTGAGGTCGTTAGCTGTGCAACATAGAGTGATGTAACTCGTAGTTCCATTTTCATCACTTAACGCATAAGGGCTAGTATCGGGTCTGCCGGTAAATCCGGTAGGGCAATTATTAGCTGTCATCGAAGTGCTGCAAGCAGAGTAGGTTATGTTCTTGAGGTCTTTGAGGTGGACGCTGTCATTGGTCATATAGTCGTTGGGCTCCTATCCGACGTTGGCGATGCTGTTCGGACAGCATCGTGGGAGAGCCGGCGCCCGTCAAATCAGGATGCGCTCGACTTCGTCGAGGGTGACGTCGTCGCTGCGGCGGTCGTAGAGCTGCGTCGTGCGTGTTGATGAATGGTTGGCCATGGCGGCGGCGGTCTCGAGGGTGCCTCCGTTTTTGAGATAGGCGGTGATGCCGGTGGCGCGGAAGCTGTGGTTGCCGACATTGGCGAGGATGCCGGCGTCGGCCGATCGCCGGCGCACCATCTGGAAGGCGTCGGCCTGGCTGAGCGGTTGGCCGGTCATCTGCTCGCCCCAGCGTGGCATCGACTGGAACAGGATGGCCTTGGGATCGGCGGCGAGGGCCGTTTTGTCGAGATAGTCCTGCAGCCATGCTTCGAGGTTGTGGTGGCAGGGCATGACGTGCTCCTTGCCGCCTTTCTCGTGCAGGCGCACCCACAGTCGGCGGCGCTCATGGAAGACGTCGGCGACGGTCATTTGGAGCGCCGCAGCGACGCGGGCGAAGGTGTAGACCATGAGCCCGATGAGCGCGCGATCTCGCTGGCCGCGCAGTGTGGAGACGTCGATCGCGTCGATGATTTGGCGCGCTTCATCGGGTGCCAGCACCACGGTCTTTCCGCGCTTCACTGAATGACGCGGTCCGCGCACGACGTGGGCGGGATTGACGGGCATCACGTGGCCGCTGGCGAGCCAGTCGAACAGGTGGCGGATGGCAGCCAGGCGCGCTTTCACCGTTGGTGGTGCGTGTGTCGTGGTCATGAGCTCGACCCAGGACGCGACGTGCAATGGCTGGACTTGCTGGAGCGTCGTCACGTTGTAGGTGCGCTCGATGAAGGTCAGGAAGTCGATGGTGGCGCGCATGTAGGCGCGACGGGTGTGAGGGTTTCGGATTTGGGCGGCGAAGAATTCAGCGAAGCGTGTCTTGTGGTCCTGGCGCAGGTTCGCTGTCCGAACGGTCTATCGCTTAATCCGCATCTGGCGGCTCACTGGAGGCCGCGTGCCGGCTCTTGTGCCGCCAAAGCCCAACGGCGGAAAAGGCAAGGTAAGGCTTTCAGCTCCGATCGAGGCCATCATCGCTGATGCCATCGAGCGCTTCTATCTCACTGCTCAGAAGCCAGCACTTGCCGCGGTCGTCAAGGAAGTACGTCGTCGCTGCAGAATGTCGGACCTCAAGCCGCCAGTCTTCAACACGGTCCACGCCCGCGTTCGCCAATTGTTGCCGGAGCGGGTCACAAAGAAGCGTCTGGGAAGCAAAGCAGCAGCCTGTTTGAGACCTGGATGTGCTGGTGATCGACACGCCGGGCTGGACGGACGAGCGCACGGTTGAGCGGGCGCACAGTTCGCACATGACCGTGTTGCCGTCGAAACCGACGATGGAGGATTTGGTGCCCACGATCCGGTTGCAGGACCGGATGGAGAAGGCGGGGGTGCCGCGCGAGCGCATTGCGATCGCGTTCAACGAGGTTCTTCGCGAGAGTGAGGTGGTGGAGGCGCGCGAGTTTCTTGCCAAGGCGGGAGGCAAGGAAGCGCTTGATGGGTTTCTGCGCACCATGAAATCCTATCGCGATGCGCGGGCGACGGGCCGCGCTGTGACGGAGACGACGTTGCGCGCTCTGAACAACGAGGGGCACAAATTGATCGACGGCATCATGGGTCGGATCGAAACGATGGCGAACGCGCTTTCGGCT
>RFNS01000111.1 GCA_009927055.1 Alphaproteobacteria bacterium
ACAGCAGCCAGAAAAAACCAAGGGCGGCCAGCGTGGCGTTCAGCGCATCGGGGATAATTCCCAGCTGAAAATCGATGAGCGCCAGCGCCAGCAAAAGGCCAATGGCCAGCGATATCCAGAACAGTTGCGGCGATGGCCCCATCATCAACCCCGCGAGGGTGCCCAAAATAATGGCCGATATTTCAAGCGCGGGACGATGCCATTGTTTCCCGCGCTGTCCGCATGGGCAAGAAAGGGTGCCCGTGCGCAACCACCCGATGATGGGTAAAATATCGCGCCAATCCATTTTGCGCTGGCAATAAAGACATTCAGGCCACGAAGTCTCGCCGGGCAATTTGTCGGCCATGCGCAGCCCAAAAACATAGCACAGCGTGGCCGAAAGAAGCGCCAGCACCGCCGCAATGAATGCAGAAAGAAGAACCAAGACTCACCATCCCCCAGAAAGCCCCCAAGGTTAGACGGGTGGGGAGGAGAGTTCAATTTTTGACCATTTTGCACCCTGTGAAAGAGACAGTATAACACCTCCCATGCGTACCGAAATTCAAAACGCCCAACATGCCATTCAACAGTCGCTGGAGCGGCTGGGGAGGCATCTTTGACCTTGACGCCTCGCAAAAACGATTAAGCGAGTTGAACGCGCGTGCGGAAGACCCCAATCTGTGGAACACCCCCGCCGACGCGCAAAAAATTTTGAAAGAGCGCACAAGCCTGGAAGCGCGGCTGAACAGTTATTTTCAACTGCAGCAACAGATGCTTGATCAGATCGAGATGATGACGCTGGCCAACGCTGAGGGCGAACCGGCCCTGGTGACAGAGGCCGAGAATAATATACTGGCCCTGCAAAAAACGGCGCGCACGGCCGAGCTGGCCAGCCTGCTTTCGGGCGAAGCTGATGGGAATGATTGTTATGTCGAGGTGAATTCGGGTGCTGGCGGCACCGAGGCGCAAGATTGGTGCGAGATGCTGCTGCGCATGTACACCCGCTGGGCCGACGCGCATGGTTATAAAACCGAATTGTTGGATGAAAGCCCAGGCGAGGGGGCTGGCCTGAAATCGGCCACCATTCAATTGAAAGGGCGCAACGCCTATGGCTGGCTGAAGCACGAAAGCGGCGTGCATCGTTTGGTGCGCATCAGCCCGTTCGATGCGAACGCGCGCCGTCACACCAGTTTCGCCAGCGTGTATGTTTCGCCGGTGGTGGATGATGACATCCCCATTGAGATTTTGGATAAGGATTTGAAAATCGAGACGATGCGATCATCGGGCGCGGGCGGCCAGCACGTGAATAAAACCGAAAGTGCCATTCGCATTACGCACATACCCACCAACATTATTGTGGCGTGTCAGCAGCAGCGCAGTCAGGTGCAAAACCGCGCCACCGCCATGAAAATGCTGAAGGCCAAGCTGTATGATTTAGAGTTGCAAAAGCGCCAAGCGGCGGCGGCGGCCATTGAAGCCACAAAAACTGAGATTGGGTGGGGGCATCAAATCCGCAGCTATGTGTTGCAGCCTTACCAAATTGTCAAAGACCTGCGCACCGAGGTTGAAACAAGCCAGGCCGCCAGCGTGCTGGATGGCGATATTGATATGTTTTTAGAAGCCGCGCTGGCGATGCGGTTGGGTTAACCAAACGCGCTGTTGTTGGCCCGAATAAAATCATGCACCACGGGGTAGATGGCGTTGCGCCACGTGCCGCCGTTGAAGATGCCATAGTGGCCCACCTTGGGCTGCAGCAGATGTTTTTTGCGATCGGCCGCCAGGTTGCGACACAGGCGATGGGCCGCCAGTGTTTGCCCGGGGGCTGAGATATCATCCAGCTCGCCTTCCACGGTCAGGAGGGCCGTGCGCGTAATCGCGCTGCAATCGACCTTCATGCTGCGCCAGGCAAAGGTGCCATTCGGCAAATCTTTGGTGATGAACACGCGCTCGACCGTTTGCAGATAAAATTCGGCCGTCACATCCATCACGGCCAGATATTCATCGTAAAAGCCCCTGTGTTTTTCGGCACTTTCGCCATCGCCGCGCACCAGATGCTGAAAAAATTCTTCGTGCGCCTTCATGTGGCGGCCAAGATTCATGAGCATAAAGCTGGAGAGCTGAATAAAGCCCGGATAAACTTCTCGTCCCGCACCCGGATATTGAAATGGCACGCGCGAGACAAGATGTTGTTTGAACCATTCAATGGGGTGTTCGGCCGCCAACTTTGTCACGGCGGTTTCGGCGGCCCCTGCATCAATCGGCCCGCCCATCAGGGTCATGCTGCGCGGCACGTTCGCATCGGCCATTTGCGACATCAGCGCCACTGCGGCCAGCACGGGCACGGCAGGCTGGCACACCGCAATCACGTGCAGATCCGGCCCCAGAAGGCGCATATAGTCGATGAGGTATGAAATATAATCTTCCAAATTAAAATCGCCCAGCAGCATGGGAATATTTTTGGCGTCAATCCAATCGGTGATGAACACATCGTACTCGGGCAGCAGGCGCTCGACCGTGCCGCGCAAAAGGGTGGCGTGATGGCCACTCATGGGGGCCACCACCAGCACGCGCGGATCGTTCCGCTCGACAAGGCGTTGAAAATGCACCAAGCGACAAAAAGGTTTTTGTCGATCACTCAGCACATCCAGCACCACATCCACTTTCTCATCGCCAATGGTGGTATGCGTGATATTAAATTCGGGCTTGCGATAATCCCGCGTGATGCGTTCTAACACCTCCAGCCCCGCCGACATGCTGCGCCCCGACATCGACATTTGCGTCGGCATCATGGGGTGGTTCAAAAAATACTGGCCAAATTCGGTCATCATGCGCAGGGGGGCCAGGCTGCGGCGCATGTTTTCATAGGTCTGATAGGCGTAGGGCTGAAACAGGTGGTGCCATCCCTTGGGGAACAGCTTGGTATCTATAAAGGGCAGGGCGTCTTCGGGCAGCATAAGGTTTCCGGCGGGGGCAAATCAGTTTGGTTAATTTTTAGAAATTAAGGCCCAAAAGTTTCTTATTCAATAACACGGCCACCATCAGGGTAAGGGGGTCAGCAAGACCGCGGGCAGGGCGACGCGGATCAGGCAATGGGGTGGCCCGCCAAAAGGGTTGGGGCCGCCTCAGGGTGCGGTGGCGTTTGGCCAGCTTGTGAACATGGTGTGTTTGTTCAATCAGTGCTAACAAGCTGTTGTTTTCGCTTTTCAAATCCTCAATCTCAGCGGCCAGATTGGCCAGGCCCGAAGGCACCCGAAGGCCCAGCATTTTTTGCACCAAGGCACCCAAACGCGCGCCATTGGCCTGCCACCGCGCGGCAAGAGGCTGGGCAAGAAGGGGCAGGGCGACCATTCCCCCATCCTACCCCCCCTTGCTTACAAGGTGGTTAGGAATGGGAGGAAAGTTGGAGGGTTATGGCAGCACGCCAATCAGCTGGCTGGCGCGTTGCGATGAAAAGCTGTTTTGCAGCAAAATGCCTTCGGGCGTGGCGCTGGCGCCATAAAGTTGTTGGTTAAACTCGTGCCGCGGCCACACAATGCTGCCATCCAGCGCGATGCCGATAAACACCCCTTCTGATTTGGCAAAGGCGTACATATCGGCCTTCCAATCGGCCCCCGTTTGCGCGGCGATGGATTTGCCCACAGGCCCCGCCGCCACGTTCGCATCAACCCCCAGGGTGGCGCGCCGGTTCATAATGGCGTTCAGGCCGCGTTCGGTCATGATGGCGATGACGATCGATTGACTTTGCCCGCCAAACTGAAGGCCCCAGTTAACGCCGCCGATAGAATAAAAAGCAGGCGCGCTCCACCCACCCGCCGCATCACGCGCCAGCAACACGCCGTTGCCGCCACGCGCGCCAAAAATAAACGCGCCGCGCAGCACGCTGGGGAAAATAAGCACGCCGCGCGCGCGTGAGACCAACTCGACCAGTTTGCCATATTCAGGATCGCGGAACATTTGCTCAGACACATTGGCCGAGACATCAATCAACCGTTCGGGCTCGCTGCGTGTGTCATTGCTGCTGCTCCATGGGCTGTTGGAACAACCGGCCAGCGGAATCACCACCAGCATAAGGGCAAGAACAGTGAATGAGATGAGACGATGGGTCATGCAGCACTCCGTAAGAATCAGTGTGCTTATGGTAAAGCGGCTATTGCGTGGCGACAATGGCGCAGATGACCGTAATTTCAACCACCTGCTGAATACCGCCCAAAAGCGGACCGTTATATTGTCCCCCCTGAAGGCGCGCGCCAACACCAATAATGGCCAGTGTGGCCAGGGCCGCCGTGGCCAACACAAAGCCGACATCTTTCCATAGCACAAGCACAGCGGCGAGCACGGCAATGACAACAGCCCAGATGACCCGGTTGCCTGAGACATGACCAAAATATCCTGCCACCGCATCATCGGGTTGTGGTTTAAGCCACGATGCCGCCACCACCATGGCCGCTCGTGACCAGGCCCCCGCGATGATCAGCGCAATAAACACCAGATGACTGCTGTTGAGGGTGCTGATGCAGCTGATTTTAAGGATGATAAAAAGAAAAACCCCCAGCATGCCATAGGGGACTGTGCGCTCCTCGCCCAGCCAGTTTTGGCGGCGCTGTTTATCGCCCACATGGCCATAATGATTCACAAAATTGGCCAGTTCTTCTTCGTGCAGGGCGCGGGTCAGCCACATCATGCCCATGACGGCCAGCGTGGCCGTGACGGTAGAGGGCAGTCCAATGGCCCCAAAACCACTTTCAAGCAACGCGCCAAAGGCCCCAATCAGCGCGCCGATGAGGGGAAACCACGCCAGCGATCGCCCAACCAGATACGGATCAAGCTGGCGGCGAAGCGGAATGCGCAGACGGGTGAGATAACGCGTGGCGGTGATTAATTCTTGCCAGAAAACTGTTTTCTGAATGGCCTTGACCGGCGGCAGTTTCTCAGGCTCGCGGCCTTCTGCGACGGGTTCGTGGGGCGTATCACTCATGCCGTTGGTATAGCCCTAATTTGAGGCCGCGACAAATGGTGTTTTCGAGGGGGAGTAGCTTAGGCGTAGGACTCAATCAAATAAGGAACACAAAAAAGACTGAAGCCCCTGCGCAGGCAGGGGCCCATCACGCCCGCACTGTTGCTTGTGACGCATTCGGATGATGGGTGCCTGCCTCCGCAGGCACAACAGTACTTTATTGAATTGAAGCCTAACTTAGTGTTGAATTGAACCTTAACTTAGTGAGGTTTGCGGGGCACAGGGCGCAGTGTTGGGGCGCGGAGCGTGCCATTCCAGGCGGCGGCAAGGCGAGAGAAAAGAATTTTTGCAAAATCGGTGAACATCTGAAAAGGGACAATTTTGGGGTCACTGTCGCGGGCCACTGTCAGCCGCGTGACGTTGACAGGTTTGGGGGCCGATGCCGCAATTTTTGCAACAGTGCGAAATAATTCAATCACATCTGGGTGGTTCATATCCTTGCGATTGACAACCAGAAGCATGGCCATGGTGTCGCCATCGGCAGTGTCAAGCGACAAAGGGGGCGGTGTTTCTTGCGATTTTTTTGTGGGAACAAGTCTAAGAGCAGGCGACGACGTGCGTGAGCGCGACATGATACACACAAAACATGAAACCAGACAGAGGTTGGGTATGTTATTCAGCCCGCACTGTCAAGATTATTCGGCATAGCTGAACAGGCCTTGTCCACGGCGTGTGACATAAAGACTGCGCAGGAAAAAGGCAATGGCCGCGGCCAGATAAACAATGTTCAGGCCAAAAGCGGCCAGCATGTGTGTGGCATTAACCTGCTGGTTTAACAAAATATCGCGCATGCCTTCAAACACGTGCGTGGGCGGCAGGGCCAGAGAAATGGGATGAAGGAACGCCGGCAATGTCTCCAGCGGATAGAACACGCACACAAAGGGTTGAATGATGAACACAACCATCCACATAATCCATTCCACCGCCTGGCCATAGCGCACCAACAAGCAACTAACCATCAGGCCCATCCACCAGCCGGTGATGATGAGGTTGGCGACGAAAAAAATCAGCGGCGCGCCAAGGTCCCACACGCGATAATCAAAAAACATCCACGCAATGATGACGCAAGGGATGAGCGCGGTGACAAGGCGTATGATGCTGATGGTCATCAGGCCCAGCACAAATTCATAGGGGCGCAGGGGGCTGATAAACAAATTGCCCAGCGTGCGCGACCATACTTCTTCCAAGAGGGGCATCATGGTGGCCATGCTGCCGCGCAAAACAATCTCCCACAAAATGGCGGCGCCGATGAGGAATGAAAACGGCAGCGCGATGCTTTGCGTGGTTTCTGATAAAAATTTGCTGAGCAACCCCCACATGATGAGGTTGAGAAAAGGCCAGAACAACGCCTCGATAAAGCGCGGCCAAGAATTTTTCAGAAGATACAAATAGCGCAGTACCATGCCGCCGATGCGTTGCAGGCTGGCTGATAGGGCGGGCGTGGGTGTGTGCTCAGGCAGCGTGGCGGGCGATGGCAAGGAAAACCTCCTCCATTGTCTGGCGACCATAACGGTTGATCAGTTCGTGCGGCGTGCCTTGGTCAACCAACACACCTGTGCGCAGCATCAGCACATCATCGCACATGCGCTCAACCTCTGGCATGTTGTGGGAAGCCAGCAGAATGGTGGCCTTGTGCTGTTTCTGATAATCCATCAAAAAGCTGCGCACCCAGTCGGCCGTGTCGGGGTCAAGCGAGGCTGTGGGTTCATCCAGCAGCAATAATTCGGGTTTGTTCAGCAGCGATTTGGCAATGGTCACGCGCGTTTTTTGTCCGGCCGAAAGCTGGCCATAGGGGCGCTTCAGCAGGTGCGCAAAATCAAGCTGCTGAGCCAGTTCGGTGATACGATCGGCAAGATTGTTCACATTATAATACATGCCAAACACGCGCAGATTTTGTTCAATCGTCAGGCGGTTTGGCAGCTCGATATAGGGGGATGAAAAATTCATGCGCTTCAGGGCCTGTTCGCGCGCATGTGCCATGTTGTGGCCCAGCACGGTGACCGTGCCTGCATCGGGCAGCAGCACGCCCAGCAGAATAGACAGTGTGGTGGTTTTGCCCGCCCCATTGCCACCCAAAAGGGCCGTGATGGTGCCGTGCCGCACGTTAAACGAAAGATTTTGCAGCGCCGGCGGCCCGCTGCGATACGTTTTGCTGATGGCCTCAACGCGAATGGCAATGCTCATGGTGTTGGTATAAAGCGTGACGCTTTATATCGCAACACGCATGATCAAGCCTGCGGTTGTGTTGGTGCAGAATGCGCGGCCATCCACTCAGGCTGATAGGCCTGGGGAATTCTTTCCTTCAGCTCTGCTGCGGCTTTTGCGCGCGCCATGTCAACGGTGACCAAGGATGCTACCTTGTGGTAGGCAGCGTGCAGGGTTGGTTCAGCGGCGCTGCGTTGTCTGTAAGTGATGAGACTGATAACACCGCTGGCGATGGTGCTTGTTGCGACCAAGCCGCCAACACCCAGTCCAAACCCCCACGCCATTGACTGCTGGATAAATTTAACGTTGCTATCAAACGTTGATGGAGACGTTACCCCAGACACCAAGGCGTATGGGGCGACAAACATCAATGCCGCTGCAAACAGTGTTGCCATCACACCCACCAAGAAAGGGGGAAGACAAAGATACATTTGCAGATTAGTCGCCCACTCCTCGACTTTCTTTTCCGTGTCCCGATGTTTTTCATGTAACTGATCAACAGCAATCAGATAAGCAGCTTGTGCTGTGCTAAGTTCGGAGGTCAAACTTCTCTGCCATACTGGAATGTCTGATTTGGACCCAATTGTGTGGATCATCTCAGCGCGAATTTCCTTCACACGGCGACCACAAATTTCTGAAATCTGGCGTTTCAGTTCGTCAGAAATGCTGTGGCCGCTTTCCGCTTGGGTTTGAGCTCTGTTTCCAAGGAACTGAATGCGCTTTTGTGTTTTTTCTGCATCCAGAGCGACGTAACTGGATGACAAGGGGATACTCTTCGTCAACACGAGGGGTATACCAGATTGTCTATCAACCAAATTGCGGGGCGTGGAATGGAGAGGGTGCCTTAGTGGCATTCGAATTCTAGCATCGGCAGCGTGTTGGGCCATATCTATATCTATGCCTCCTTCATAATATTTGTGATTGCTGAGAAGGAGCATATTCGATGATCCGAGTCAATCATCAGGTGTGGTATTGCGGATGCAAAGCAAACATGGTCTGTTGATGGGATGGATATTCTTTTTATCACCGCCAACCGTCTGGGTGATGCGATTTTATCAACCGGCGTGTTGCACCATGTGGTGCGGGCCCACCCAGAGGCGCAGTTGACGGTGGCCAGTGGCCCCGTGGCGGCCGATTTATTTCGCGCCGTGCCGCGCCTTAAAAAAATGATCTCACTGCAGAAGCAACCCTTTTATGGACACTGGCGAAAATTGTGGGCCGAATGCTGGCCCGTGGATTGGGAGATGATTATCGATTTTCGCCACACGCCCATCATCCACTGTCTCAGGGCCAAACAGCGCGTGCAGCGCGTGGGCACCAGCGGCCTGCACAAGGTGATCCAAAATGCCGCGCTGATCGACAGGGCCGATGATCCGCCAGCACCATATATTTTCATCGCCGATGACGCGCACCAAAAAGCGCAACAATGGATGGGCGAGGGGCCTGTGGTGGCCCTTGGCCCTGCCGCCAACTGGCCGGCAAAACAATGGCCTGTCAGTCACTTCTGTGGGCTTATTCATGCGTTGCTGAAGAAAGATGATGCGCGTTTTCTCATCCTTGCCGCCGCGCATGAGGCTGAGATGATTGCCCCCGCAATCGCCGCTGTGCCCGAAGCGCGGCGGTTGCTTTTGCTGGGGGCCGATTTGCAGATGGCGGCGGCATGCCTTGCGCGCGCGCGCTATTTTGTGGGCAATGACTCTGGTCTCATGCACCTCTCGGCCGCCGTGGGCACGCCCACCCTTGGCTTGTTTGGGCCATCGCCCCATGCGCTTTATGCGCCGTGGGGGCCAAAAACCCGTACAATCCACACCCCCGAAAGCCGCGATGAGCTGCTGGCCCGCCTGCCCTACCACGGCGCCTTTTACCCCAATTTGATGGGCGGGCTAACGGTGGATGCTGTCTTGAAAGGCATAGAAGAATTTTAGGTGCAGACTTCAAACATTCATTAACACATTCTGGTTAACCCTAGATGCTGGCTTGGTTCCGGCATGTCACGTACTCCATTAAACCGACTGTTCTTGGCGGGTGTCTCATCGCTGCTGCTGTTTTTGCAGGTGGTGGGCCTGTGGTATGTTTTTCATTGGGCATCAACCCATGCCGCCGTCATCACCCCGGCCGATATCATGTTCACCCTCTCGGCCGCCATTGTGCCCGCCCTGCTGCTGGCGGTGTGTGTGGGCGTGCTGATTGCGGGCATGTCACCACCACCCGCCACCCAAGCCGATGAACATCAGGGCGCGGCACTGGCCAACAGGCTTAGTTACTATGAGGATTTGGTGCGCCTGATGACACAGCATCAACCCGGGCGTATGTCGCTGGTCGATGCCGAGGGGCGGTTTCATTTTGTCAGCGCCGAGACAGCCAAAATTTTACAGCGCGATGCGAATGATTTGGTGGGGCGCGATGTGGAAAAAGTTTTTGGCCCGCGTGAGGGGCTGAAGCTGAAAATGCAAATGGATCAGGTGCGCATGACCGGCAAGCCGCTGGAGCAGATTGAGCACGGGCGCGGCCAGCAATCGGGGCTGTTTATACGCACGCAGCTTATTCCTATTACGGTGGCTGGCCAGCTTTCGGGTGGCGTGATGATCTATCAGGATGATGTAACATCGCTGATGGTCGCGCAGGAGCGCCGCGAGCGCATGTTCAGGCAGCTGATGGATACGCTGGTGGCGGTGGTCGATCGGCGCGATCCTTATGCCGCGGGGCACTCGGCCCGCGTGGGGCAAATCGCCCGCGCCATTGCCGAGGAAATGGATTTATCGGAAAACGATGTGGAAACGGTCGAGATTGCCGGCACGCTGATGAATTTTGGCAAGGTGCTGGTACCGCGCGCCATCCTCACCAAAACATCGCCCCTTGCGCCTGATGAATTGCGGCAGGTGCGCGAAAGCATTATGACCTCGGCCGATATTCTGGCGCTGATTGGGTTTGAGTTGCCGGTGGTGCCCACGCTGCGGCAGGTTTTAGAACGGTTTGATGGCACAGGCCAGCCCGAAGGCCGGCGCGGCGATGATATTATGCAGACAGCGCGTGTGGTGGCGGTGGCCAATGCCTTTGTCGCCATTGTCAGCCCGCGCGCGCACCGCCCCGGTGTCTCTGTGAAACAGGCGGTGGATGCGTTGAACCAAGAAGCGGGCAAGGGTTTTGATGGGCGCGTGGTTATTGCGCTGGCCAATTATGTTGAAAACCGTCGCGATAAGCCAGAGTGGCTGGCCTTGACGGCTTAGATGCTATTCACAAAGGCGCGTTTGTAACAGTGCCTGGTTCCGTTTACTCAGAAAGCTGCGCTTCCAGTGCGCGGCTGATATAGGCGCTGCGGCTAAGACCTTTGGCTTGCGCACGCTGATCAACCACAGAAAGTAGGCGACGATCGAGCATGACATTGGTGCGAATATTTTGCGTCTTATGGGGTAAAAGAGGGACAAGGGCAATCATCCCGTCGGCAAAATCGGCCCAGTCAGCGCGCGACTGAAGATGTTTCAACAATGATGGTTTAGGAATTTTTTGACCATCAAGGCGCATGCCCTGCACATGAAATGCCAGCGCTTCGCGTGCGTTTTCAATGGCGTCCTCGGCGGTGGCCCCCGTGGCGATGCAGCCTGGAAAATCGGGGAAGGAAACGCCAAAACTTTTTCGGCTTTCATGAAGAATGGCGATATAACGTTGCATTATTGCCTCCGTTTGGTGTGTTGACGCAGCCCTGTCTGCTTTAAGACCGACAGCGCCGTTCCTTTTGGAATATCTTTCACAGGGTGGGGCAGGGTCACACGACCAGCCTTGGTGGGGTGTTTGAACTGATGGTGAGACCCCTTAACATGGACGAGCTGCCAACCGTCTTGTTCCAGAAGTTTTAACAGCTGGCGGCTGCTGGTCGGTATAGGCATGTGTATATTTATACACACTCGCGGGGTGCCCTTCAATCGTTATTTTTGGCATAAAAATTTTCCTTGTCATGCCGTTGCGTTTGGCCTTTACTGGGGGCATGAACATTCTGCACGGCACAAACTGGCTGGGTCTTTACACGCTGACGCGCAAAGAAATCGCCCGTTTTATGAAGGTGCATGTGCAAACCGTGTCGGCGCCTGTGCTGACAGCGGTGCTCTATTATCTGGTTTTTGCGGTGGCGCTGGGCGATAATTTGAAAACCATGGCGGGCGTGCCGTTTCTGGCATTTCTGGCGCCAGGGTTGATTATGATGACCATGATGCAGAACGCCTTTAACAACTCATCCAGCTCGTTGGTCATTGCGAAAATCCAGGGCCACATGACCGATTTTCTGCTGCCCCCCCTCAGCCACGGCGAATTTCTGACAGGGTTTATGGCCGGCGGTGTGGCGAGAGCGGTGGTGGTGGGTGTTGCCAGCGCGGTGACCTTGTGGCTGCTGCTCGATCTTTCTGTGGCGCATATGTGGGCGGTGGTGGTGTATGGTTTGCTGGGCAGCATGCTCCTCTCGGTGGTGGGCGTTTTGTGCGGCATCTGGGCCGAGAAATTTGATCAGGTCGCGGCGGTGCAGAACTTTTTTATTGTGCCGGGCACGTTTTTATCGGGCACGTTTTATACGGCCGATCAGCTGCCACCGCACTGGCAATTTATCTGCCACCTGAACCCGTTTTTTTATATGATTGATGGTTTTCGTTATGGTTTTATTGGCGTCTCGGATGGCACGTTGATGACGGGCTTTGTTTATCTGCTTGTTCTGAATGTCGCTATGCTGGGTCTTGCGTATTATTGGCTCCACACGGGTTATCGTTTGCGAGGTTAAACATGGCCGACAACATTCTCCCCGACAATATGCCCGCCCTTCTGCCCACCTACGCGCGGCAGGATGTTTATTTTGAACGCGGCGAGGGCTGTTATCTTTTTGATGATCAAGGCCAGAAATATTTAGATTTTGTGGCCGGCATTGCCGTGTGCGCGCTGGGTCATGCGCATCCCACCGTTGTTCAGGCCCTTACAGCGCAGGCCGGCAAACTGTGGATTATGTCGAACTATTATAAAAGCCACAGCGCTGAACGTTTGGCCCAACGTCTGGCTGATGTGTCGTTCGCCGATACGGTGTTTTTCCAAAACTCTGGCGTTGAGGCGTGGGAACTGGGCTGCAAAATTGTGCGCAAATATTTTTCCAGCATCGGACAGCCGCAGCGTTATCGCATCATCACCTTTCAGGGTTGTTTTCATGGCCGCACGCTGGCCGCCATTGCCGCCGCCAAGACCGAAAAAATGGTGAAGGGCTTTGGCCCCATGACCGATGGGTTTGATCAGGTCGCGTGGGGAAATTTGAATGAGCTGCGCGCCGCCATTACGCCAGAGACGGCCGCCATTCACATTGAACCCGTGCAGGGCGAAGGCGGCTTGCGCGTGGCCAGCCACGATTTTATGCACGCCATTAAAAAAGTTGCCGATGAATTTGGCCTGCTGCTGTTCTTTGATGAAATTCAATGCGGGCTTGGCCGCACGGGCAAGCTTTGGGCCTATGAATGGTCGGGCATTACGCCCGATGTAATGTGTATTGCCAAGGCGCTGGGCAATGGTTTTCCTATTGGCGCATGCCTGGCCACGGCCAAGGCGGCCCAGGGCATGACGGCGGGCACGCACGGCACCACTTATGGCGGCAACCCGCTGGGCACTGAAGTGGCGCACGCCGTGCTGGATGCGATCACGACACAAGAGATGCTGGCGCATGTGGGTGATGTGGGGAATTATCTGCAACAAAAATTCAAACAGCTGATGCATGATTTTCCAGGTGTGTTTATCGAACATCGCGGTGTGGGGCTGATGCAGGGGTTGAAAACAACCGTGCCGGTGGCCGAGTTGATTGATGCCTTGCGCGCTGAAAAACTGCTGGTGGCCTCAACCAGCGATCATGTCTTGCGCGTGCTGCCGCCGCTGATTGTGACAAGAGCCCAGATTGATGAGGCGGTGGGCATCATCGCCCGCGTGGCGGCGCGTTATGCCCAAAAGGCCGCCTAGATGCCGCGCCATTTTTTAGAACTGGCCGATCATCCGGCCTCTACCCTGTGGTCACTGGTGGCGCTGGCGCGTGAGATTAAAAAAAATCCATCAGCCTATCGCACACTGGAGGGGCAAACGCTTGCCTTGATTTTTGAAAAACCATCCACCCGCACGCGCGTCTCATTTGAAGTGGGCATGCGCGAACTGGGGGGCGAGGTGGTGACCCTGACAGGCGCCGAGATGCAGCTGGGCCGTGGCGAAACGCTGGCCGATACCGCGCGCGTGATGTCGCGGTATGTGCACGCGCTGATGGTGCGCACAAATGACCCCACCAAGCTTGATCAGATGGCCGGCGCCGCCACCATTCCTGTCATCAACGGTCTGACCGATCGCAGCCACCCGTGCCAGGTGATGGCCGATGTGCTGACCGTGGTGGAGAGAAAAGGCGATATATCGTCGCAAAAAATTGTATGGCTGGGCGATGGCGATAATAACATCCTCTATTCATGGGTGCATGCGGCCGTGGCCTTTGGCCCCGCGCTAACCATTGCGTGCCCTCCGCAGTTTATGCCGAAAAAAGATTTGCTGGCGTGGTCGCGCCAGATGGGCGGAAAAATTACGGTGACAGACGATGCCGCGGCCGCCACAAAAGATGCCGATGTGGTGATCACCGATACGTGGGTCTCGATGCACCAGACGGACAGCCCGCAACGATATGAAACGCTGATGCCGTATCAGGTGAACCGCGCGCTGATGGCACATGCCAAAAGCGATGCGATGTTCATGCATTGCCTGCCCGCGCACAGAGGTGAGGAAGTGACCGATGACGTGATGGACAGCGCCCAATCGGCCGTGTGGGATGAAGCGGAAAACCGCAAACATGCTCAAAAGGCTGTTTTGCTGTGGTGTCTTGGAAAAACGGAGTTTTGATGCGATACGCGCTTGCTTTTTTATCTGTGCTGCTGCTGGCTGCTTGTGCCGGCGAACCTTTGCAAGTTCCGCGCACGTGCCCGCAGGTGGCCGTGGTGCGCGATTTGGCGTTGCTGGAACGATATGATGGCCAGCGGTTGATGCTGCGCGCCGGCCTGACCAATGTGGCCAGCGGGTGTGAATATCAAGAAGGCAAAGTGCGCATCAGGGCCGCGTTTAATGCCGTGGCACGCCGCGGCGATGGCAACACAAGCGAAAAAGAAAAAGCCGAATTTTTTGTGGCTGTGATCAACCATAAAGATGACGTGATCGATAAACAGTATGACAAGGCGTTGTGGGAATGGTCATCGACCGACGTTGAGAAAATAACAAACGAAGAGTTGGACATCACCCTGGAGGGCGATGATTTGGAGGCGCTGAGCAACCATCGCGTGTGGCTGGGTTGGAATTTGGATGACGCGCAGCTGAAAGCGAACAGGGAAAAGATCAGCAAACTGCTGCGGCCGAATGGTTGACAAGAGGTATCTGTCATTCCGGTGCACGCTGGAAGGTTGTTTTTGGAATAGCGTGCGGTGATGGGTGCCTGCTTCCGCAGGCACAGCAGTATGATCGTTGCACATGCCAATAAAATAGACATTTAACGACCAAACAACCGCGCATCTTCGGGCACGGGGTCATCGGGCAGCAGGCCGGCGGCCTGAAGTTCTTCGGCTTCGGTGATGAGATGATCCAGCAGTTCATCGGTGTTGAGGCGTGGCGTTGCGGCCTGCCATAAAAAATAACCAAAGCTGCCAGGAATGGGGTTGATTTCATTGAAATACAGCTGTTTGCGGTCGTCATCGTACAGGAAATCGAGCCGGGGGCGCCACTGCCATTCAGCGCGCGCACAACATTGGTGGCGTAACCGCGCACCGTTTCGGCAAAGCTGTCAGGAATATCCGGGTTGATCTCGCGCGTCATGCTTAACATGCCTTCCGATGGCAGGGCCTGTTTTTGTCCGCCCAGTTTTTGGCCGGTTTTTTGGCCACCTGAGAGATATTTTTGTTTGAAGCTCAGCAGCTCCTCGCTTCGGCGCGGCCGCTCGATGGCGGAGGTGATATATTGCGTGCCCTTGCGTATCACCGCCACATTATATTCAGTAAAATTCTGCAAAAAGGGTTCCAGCAGCGCCGCATCATCCAGCCTGAAAATATATTGCAGGGCGCCCAAAGCCTCCTCAGGTGTTTTGGCGGGCGCCACGCCCACGCTGCTGCCCAGACGATTGGGTTTCACAATCACCGGAAAAGCAAGGTTGCGATCGCTCAGCACCTTGGCCATTTTTTCGGGCGTATCAACGCCATCACGCTTTCTGATGCACACATCGGGCAGCACGGGCACGTTGGCGTTGCGGGCAATGCGCTTGGTCATCAATTTATCCATGGCGATGCCGGCATCCAGCACGCGGGGGCCGGTATAGGCCACATTGGCCAGATGCCACACCCCTTGCATGGGGCCATCTTCCCCGTGCAAACCATGAAACGCCATCAGCGCCACATCAAATTCAATGGCTTTGGGTTTGCCAAACAATCCGCCTGTTTGCGGCAGCAGCCGCCCAAACCCGCGCGAGGCAATATCGGGCAGCACGGGCATCAGCGATGAGCGCATTTTGGCATGGGGAAAATAATTCTTGCGCTGATCAAGCCCAGGCCCCACCAGCCATGCCCCCCACCTGTCAAGATAAACGGGAAAAGCGCTGTATTTCTGGGTGTTCAGGGCGTGCAGCATTTGCAGGCCTGTGATAATGCTCACATCATGTTCGGGCGAGCGGCCACCAAAAAAGACAGCAATGCGTTTTTTCATGACGAAGACTTTCGTAAAGGGTATAGTGATTCTAAATTGTGTACCCGCCCAAAACAACTGGCAACCCTATGAACTGGCAACCGCAAACATGGCACGGCAACGGCCACAGCATGATGGTGTATCGCGTGGGCCAGGGCCATGCGCAGCCTGTTTTTGTGTGGGCGCATGGCTGGGGGCAGAACGCCCACTGTTTTTTGCCCCTCATGCATGATATGCAGGGCATGGGTCAGCATGTGATGATTGATTTTCCTGGCTTTGGCCAATCGCCCCCGCCGCCCCAGGCGTGGGATGTTTCCCAGTATGCTGATTGTGTGGCCGAAGCCTTAAACAGCGCCGGCATCAACGGGCCCTTGGTGTGGGTGGGCCATTCATTCGGTTGTCGCGTGGGGGTGCATGTGGCGGCCAAAAAACTTTTGCCATTGCAGCATATGTTTTTGCTGGCGTGTCCGGGTCTGCCTTATGCGCGGCCGCTGATCAAGCAAATCAAACTCAGCGCCAAGCGTATCATCATGCGTGCCGCGCGCGTGCTGCCCCACAATTTTCCTCTGCGCGCATGGCTGCGTGAAAAACTTGGCAGTGCTGATTATCAACAGGCAGGCGTGATGCGCCCCACGCTGATCAAGGTGCTGCAGGATGATTTAACATCGCTGGTGCCGCGCATTCTGTGCCCCACGACACTGATTTATGGTGACGCTGATATAGAGACACCCCCCGCGATTGGCAAAAAATTCTGTGCCTTGCGACCAAAAACGCGCCTGCATGAATTGCAGGGCTATGATCATCTGACCATTTTGACCGATGCACGATTTCAGGTATCACGCATTGTGCGGGAAAATGTGAAGGGACTGGTTGAATGATAAGAGACACCAACAAAAGGAAGTCGTCATTCCGGCGAAAGCCGGAATCTAGGGCCGCCCAAGAAACTGCCGGGTTTGTGTTTGCCGCCTTAGATGCCGGCCTGCGCCGGCATGACAAGATAATTTTTTCTTTTTGCAGACGGCCATTGAAATCGTATGTGAGATTCATATGATACCTCTTGCAACAATCCTCAACATCATCACCTTAGTATTGTTGGCGTGGGTGGTTGTTAAGCGCGGCTATGTTTACCTGCATTTTTTTCAGCAGGAGGAATATCACCTCGCCCGTTTTTTCACATGGTGGGTGACGCGCGGGGCATTTGATCGCAAAGCCACGCTGGGTGCGGGTTTGGCGTGGTTGTGCACGGGGTTGGGT
>RFNS01000215.1 GCA_009927055.1 Alphaproteobacteria bacterium
GCGCTGATTTTACCCGTGGTCACGCTGCTGTTCGCCAAATCAGCCCCAGTGATGGTGGCATCCAGTATCTTCGCGCCCGTTACCGATGCATCGGCCAACTTGGGTGTGGTCACCGCGGCATCGGCCACATCGGCCGTCGCAATCGTGCCATCGAGTATTTTGGTGCTGGTCACGGCGCCCGTGCCAATGGTGATGGCGCCCGTGTTCACCAGCGTCACATCGCCACTCACGGCCACTGCGGCCGCCGCATTGCTGGCATTCCCCACCCAGATATAACTGTTGGTCAGTGTCGGAAGGTTGGTGGGTGTGGGCGTGGCCACCCACGACAAAACCCCGCTGCCATTGGTGGTCAGCACGTGGCCTGGGCTGCCATCGGCGCTGGGTAATGTAAATGTTGTGCTGCCCGCGGCAGCGGCCGCTGTTAGCCCCACATAACCACTGGTGCTGCCCGAGAGGCGCAGCGTGCCCTTCACATCCAGCGTGCTGCCCGGCGTATTTGTGCCCACGCCCACGTTACCCGTGCTTGTGACCACCAAACGCTCGGCCCCGCTGGTGACAATCGCAATCGACCCCGTAGCGACCGAGGCGAGACCACTGCTGGCATCGCCCGTAATGCGCGGGTTAGTGCTGCCCGTGCCAGTGCCAATGCTGACTGTCCCGCCGATGCCCAAAAACGTGCCGCTGAAGGTGCCGATAAAAAGGTTGGCCGACACATTGCCGCTAAAGGTGCCTGTGCTGGCCAGCATGTTGGTGGTGCTGAGGGTTGTGGCGGTCACCGTGCCCGCAAAGGTGGCGCCGCCCGTGGCGCGGCTGATGATCAGGGGTGTGCCCGTCAGGGTGCCCGCGTCATCGTACCGCTGAATGCGAAAATCGCTGCCCAGCCCGGTGGCCGATTCGGCCACCGCATCGGCGCCCACACTCCAGCGCTTGGTGGCGGATGTTGTCAATTGAACTTCGCGCACGTTGCCGGCGGTGTTTGTCAGGCGCAGGTTGCCGCCCGAGATGTGGATTTTTTCCTGCGGATCGGTGGTGCCCACGCCCAGCTGCCCCACATCATCAAACACCGCGCGCGTCGTACCATCGATGTTAAAGGCCATCAGCGTGTCAGTGCCGCTGCCCGTGGTCGTATCCGTAATCGTAATGCTGGTGTTGTTGGTGCCAATGGTGCCCACCGAGACATCTTGCGCGTCGGTCACGCGGCCATAGGCATCGACCGTGCCCCAGTTAAATACACCCGTATCATTAATGCCTGTGGTGGGCAGGCGTGCCACGCCCAGTGTGCCGGTGGTGATGTTATTCGCATCATTGGTGCCAAGGGCCGATCGCGCAGCCGACGCGGTGGAGGAGCCCGTGCCTCCGCTGGTGATGGGCAGAGGCACTGTCAGCGCCAGTGAATTGATGGAAAGATTGGCGCTGGATGATACGCCGCTGGCCGTAGAAGCCGTGCCGCTGATATTGATATCCAGCGTGCCGCTGCCCCCAATCAGGCCCAGCGCTGTCCACGCCGCATTGGTGTTGCCTGCGGTAAACACCAACTGCCCAATCGTGCTGGCACCCAGGGTGTTGCGCGCGTTGGCGGCGTTGGTTTCGACAAACAAGCTGTTGCCGATGCTACCAGCCCCCAAGGCCGTGCGCCCCGCCGCTTCATCGGCCGCGATAAACACCGCCGCACCCACCGTGGTGGCGCCCAGCGCCGTGCGCGCATTGGCCGTGGTGGTGGCTGTAAATACAGCATCACCCACGGTGGTAGAACCCAAAGTTGTGCGCGCATTGGCCGTGGTGGTGGCCGTAAACACGGCCGCGCCCACCGTGGTGGCCCCCAGCAAATCGGTGCGGGCCGATGCGGCCTTGGTGCCATCATAACTGGTGCCAGAGAAAAGATAATCGCCCACCGTGGTGGCGCCCAAATTGGCGCGTGCGCCAAGCGCGGTGGTCGCAGCCGTACCACCCTCGGCAATCGGCAAAGCTGTTGTCAGATCGAGTGTGGTGGCGGTCATCGCGCCGGCCGACAGGGCCCCTGAGAGTGTCAGCGTGCCGGCCGAAATGGGCCCGCTGCTGGTCACATTAATGCCCGACGCATTCAGAAAACCGGTGGATGTAATGGCCACAGGGTTGGCCGCCAACCCAAATTTAACTTCGTCGCCGCTGCTGGTCACCTGCCACACGTTGGCGCGATTAATCACCTCGCCCACGCTAGCATATTCAATTTTATCGTCATCTTGCGCGGTGGTATCAGAACAGGCCGTATCTAACGTGCGATCAGGCCCGGCCGAAATAATTTTAATGCCTTTTTCCGATGGCGTATCGGGCGAATTTTGCCAGCGACAATAAATATAATAACGCTGCCAAGGGTCAAGCTGCTTCACGCCCGCCGACATATCCATCACCCCCACGCTGAACGCGCCCGTGGCCGTGCCGGCGGTGGCATAACTGCCAGGCAAACTGCCCGATGTCACGCCGGTGGCCGTGAACGCCAGCAAACTGGGGGGCATAATCACATCGGGGCTGGCCGAGGTATCGAGCGTGGTGGACGCCGCCAGCGTAGTCATGGCCGAACGCAATTCGGTCTCGGCCTGATTATCGCGCTGAATATTCATGTTGGTGCGCAAAATCTGGCTATAGCCCGAAAACATCACCGTGGCACCCACGCCCGCAATGGCGATGACATACAGAATGGGCCCCAGCATCAACCCGTGCTCGCGGCGCTTCAGGCCCGATAGCCAGCGTGATGGCGGGCGTTGTGGCGGCGCGGGTGGTTGCAGCACTGCTTTGTGGGCGCGCGCAAAACCGCTCCTGCCTTTTGCAGGTTTGCCAGAGGAGTTGAACCAACCGGCCATCATCCCATTGCTCGCGCACACATGGCGATAGACATTCGTCTTCAGCCTCGCTCAGAAAGTGTGCCAATTATGGTTTAACGCCGATGAATGGTTGATTAACAATATGTCCGCTTTCACACCAATCCTGCGGCAAAAAACACACAAGCGCTCATTTTATCAGCTAACAGCCGTTCACCACACCGCCTATCAAGAATGGAGCGCTGCTTTTGACAAATAGGCGGTCATGGCTTCGAGCTGGCTGGCCGATATTTTGGGGGGGGCAGGGGCGGCCACACGGGCGGCCATGCCATTCACTGCCCGCGCGCCATAGGTGCCAATCGTCCCCATACCGGAGCGGATGGACACCTCATCCATCACTTGTTGCATAGCATTGTGAACGGCCAGCCCGTTTAACACACGTTCATTCACCATATTGGCGTGGGCGCGACAATGCTCATGCAACGCTTCGCCCCACATTTTTTTCAGCAACATGTCCAAGGGTGAATCTTCCTCAACCACACATAAGGCTACAATGGCTGCCCTATCATCCGGTTTTAATTGATAGCTTTTCAAAGCATGACCAATCACCTTATCGCGCTGATGGGCACTTAACGCAGCATTGGCCGCCACATGGTGGGCAACTGCCTCATTTTGAAAGGCCGGAAGCAAAAGAATTTTTGCCATGTACTGAAAGGCGTGCAACGCATTTTCTTGTTTGCCTGTTTT
>RFNS01000169.1 GCA_009927055.1 Alphaproteobacteria bacterium
TTTCACACACGCATCGGCATAAATGGCGTGACTGTGCGCATCGCCTGCCAGCAACCCACCGGGCTGAAGGAGAGGTTTGAGATGTTTGATTGCCTCATGGGGCTGGTGGATTTTAATCAACGCCGTGGCATACATGTTATGTGCCTTGGGTCTTTGCCACAACAGATTGTCGGGATGCAGGTGGTTTTTGGCTTCCTGCCTTACATGGGTAAATTCTTTCAATCCTGTTAAAACCACCCAATATTCTTCCCTGATATGGGGCATAAGATTGCGGATGGGTTCATAGGCTTCCAAAATATCGGCCGGTATTTCCCAAAATTTTTTGAACAACTTACGCCGGGTTGATAATTTCGTGGTCTTATCCTCCAGCTTGGGCAGCATCGCCAAAATATCTTGAAGGGATATGGCTTGAGACCCATTGGTTTCTTTTTTGTGCATTCCCGCAACATAATCTCTTTTCTATCATCATCAAAATTGTTTCATCACTATGGTTAATGCCCCACCACCAGCCAGAAACCCAGCACAATGGCGGCCAGCAGGGCCAGCATCACCCATGTCAGATATTTTTCAACAAACGGCTGCACGCGCACGCCGCAATGTTTGGCCAGCGCCGCCACCAGAAAAAACCGCGCCCCGCGCGTAACCACGCACGCCAGCATAAAGGGCAGAAACGGCAAATGCGCCACGCCGCTGGCCAGCGTGACCAGCTTGAAGGGAATGGGCGTCAGCCCCTTAGCCAAAATAATGGCCACGCCCCATTCCTGAAACGCCTGCTGAAATTCCACCAACTTTTCCTGCCAGCCATAGGCGGCCATCAACCACTGGCCCACCGTCTCCAGCAGCAGCGCGCCAATGGCATAACCCACAAAGGCCCCCAGCACAGAGGAGACAGTGCATATCAGCGCCAAAACATAGGCACGCCCTGGCCGCGCCATGCACATGGGCAGCAACAGCACATCGGGCGGGATGGGAAACACCGAACTTTCGGCAAACGATACAGCCGCCAGCGCATGCGGCGCATGGCGCGTGCCCGAAAGTTTCAGCACCTTATCATAAAGCGGGCGGAAGAAAGACATGCCGTTGCTTACCTGCGCCCCATCAATGTGGCAAGTCTCAAGCCCCCAACGCACGCGGCATCTGGCATTGTTGCCTGAGGGTGTTGCGCAATCAGTTGATGTCTTGTCAAAGCAAAATTGCTTTCGGGCGTGGGCGCGCTATCATGCGGGCATGAGCACGACCGACCGCTATCACGTTCAGGAATCTGAGGCCCGCTGGCAAAAAATATGGGATGAACACCAGGTGTTTGCCGCGCGCACCGACACCACCAAACCCAAATATTATGTGCTGTCGATGTTCCCTTATCCTTCGGGGCGCATTCACATGGGGCACGTGCGCAACTATACGCTGGGCGATGTGGTGGCCCGTTACAAACGCGCCCAGGGCTTTAATGTGCTGCACCCCATGGGGTGGGATGCCTTTGGCCTGCCCGCCGAAAACGCCGCGCGCGACAGAAACATTCACCCCGGCCAGTGGACCTATGACAACATCGATGTGATGCGCGGCGAATTAAAGCGCATGGGCCTGAGTTTGGATTGGTCGCGCGAACTGGCCACCTGTCATGAGAGTTATTACAAGCATCAGCAACGGTTGTTTATCGATTTTTACAAAGCCGGCCTGGTGAAGCGCCAAGAAAGCTGGGTGAACTGGGATCCGGTCGATCATACCGTGCTGGCGAACGAGCAGGTGATTGAGGGGCGCGGCTGGCGCAGTGGCGCGTTGGTGGAAAAGAAAAAACTCAGCCAGTGGTTTTTTGCCATTACTGATTTTGCCGATGATTTGCTGCAGGCGCTGAAGGGCCTCGATCGCTGGCCCGACAAAGTGCGCCTGATGCAGGAAAACTGGATTGGGAAAAGTTTCGGCGCCACCCTGCGTTTCGCCATCGATGGCGGCGCGCAACCAGCCAGCACGCCCAGCATCGAGGTGTTCACCACCCGCCCCGATACGTTGTTTGGCGCTTCGTTTCTGGCGCTGTCGCCCCATCACCCGCTGGTGGTTGAGCTGTCGGGGAAAAATCCCCCACTTGCCGCCTTTGTGGCCGAATGCAACCGCACGGGCACCTCGGAAGCCGCGCTGGAGACCGCGGAAAAACAAGGGTTTGATACAGGCCTGCGCGTGCGCCACCCCTTCAAGCCTGCTGAAACACTGCCCGTTTATGTGGCCAACTTTGTGTTGATGGATTATGGCACCGGCGCCATTTTTGGCTGCCCCGCGCACGATCAGCGCGACTTCGATTTTGCGCGGAAATATCATCTGCCTGTCAAGGCCGTTGTAATTCCCCCCGGCGAAGATCCCCACACCTTTGCGGTGGGGGATGCCCCCTATATCGATGATGGCACGCTGCATCATTCTGATTTTCTGAATGGTCTTTCAAAGGCCGAGGGCATTGCGCGCGCCATTGCCGAAATTGAAAAACTAAAAATCGGGCAGGGGCGTGTGCAGTTTCGCCTGCGCGATTGGGGCATTTCACGCCAGCGTTATTGGGGCTGCCCCATTCCCATGATCCACTGCGAAAGCTGCGGCGTGCTGCCGGCGCCTGTTGAAACATTGCCCATCACCTTGCCGCGCGATGTCTCGTTCGATGCGCCGGGCAACCCGCTCGATCGTCACCCCACCTGGAAACACGTCAACTGCCCGCAGTGCGCCAAGCCCTCGCGCCGCGAAACCGATACGATGGATACGTTTGTCGATAGCAGCTGGTATATGGCGCGCTATTGCAGCGCCGATGCCGCCGATACGCCCGTGCGCCCAACGGACGTGAATTATTGGCTGCCGGTTGATCAATATGTGGGTGGAGTAGAACATGCCATTTTGCATCTTCTCTATGCCCGCTTTTTTACGCGCGCCATGCAACAATGCGGCTATCTTACCATTACCGAACCGTTTCAGGGCCTCTTTACTCAGGGCATGATTTGTCATGAAAGCTATAAAGATGACAATGGCAAGTGGCTGTACCCCGAAGAAGTGGTGAAAAGCGAGACAGGCGCCGTGCACACCGAAACCGGCCGCCCCGTAACCGTGGGCCGGGTCGAGGTGATGAGCAAATCGAAAAAAAATGTGGTCGATCCTGGTAAAATCATCAACGCCTATGGCGCCGATACCGCGCGCCTTTTTATGTTGTCTGATAGCCCGCCCGAGCGCGATTTAGAATGGACCATGGCCGGGGTCGATGGCGCGTGGCGCTATGTCAACCGCTTTTGGCGGCTTGTGCATGCGCCGCCCGCGCCGCTGCCCGCACCCGATGCGCCCGCACCCGCCACGCTGTCTGATCTGGCCCTGCGCGCGCGCCGCAAAACGCACCAAACCATTCGCGATGTCACCGCCGACATTGAAAAATTCCACTTTAACAAGGCGGTGGCCCGTGTGCGCGAACTGACCAACATGCTGGAAGATTTGAAAGGCGGTGCGGACGAGGCGTGGGTTCTGCGTGAGGGGTTGAAGGCCGCCACACAGCTAATCGCGCCCATGCTGCCGCACTTGGCCGAAGAATGCTGGAAAACGCTGGGCCACACTGGTTTGTGTTGCACGGCGCGCTGGCCCGTGGCCGATGCATCGCTGGCCGCGAATGAGACGGTCACCATCGCGGTGCAGGTGAACGGAAAATTGCGCGCCACGCTGCAAATGCCCGCCGGCGCCAGCAATGATGATACACAACACGCCGCGCTGGCCGATGCCGCCGTGCAAAAAGCCCTTGCCAACACCGCCATTAAAAAAGTGATTGTGGTGCCCGGCAAAATTGTGAACATCGTGGCGGCGTAACATGCACAGCAACATGCCCCCTCTCGCCTTGCTTTTGGCGGCTGTGTTTTTTCTCTCAGGCTGCGGTTATGCGCCGCTGCTTTCTCATGAAACGGTCGAGGATTCAGCCCAGCGTGTGGGGCTGAACAGCCTGCGCATTGCCACCATTCCCGAAGCA
This sequence comes from Alphaproteobacteria bacterium, assembly GCA_009927055.1. Lineage (GTDB taxonomy): Bacteria > Pseudomonadota > Alphaproteobacteria > UBA9219 > RFNS01 > RFNS01. The sequence goes on from RFNS01000169.1 coordinate 3,974, forward strand.
TCGGGCATGATGTTGCGCAACGAACTGATCAACCGTTTTTATACCATGGCCCAGCGCCCGCCCGCCACGCACGAAATGCGCGTTCGCCTAACCTTTAACGATATTGGCTTGGGCATTCGGCGCGATGCCACCGCCGCGCGCGGCCAGATGCAGGGCATTGCCGACATTGAAGTGATCGACATCGCCGCCAACAAACCCGTGACCCAAGCCAAATTAGAAAGTCGCGCCAGCTATAACCGCGTCGATGCGCAATATGCGCTGCTTTCGGCCCAGCAGAATGCGCGCGAGCGCGTGATTACCGACCTGGCCAACAAAATCGCCCTGCGCATGGCGGCCGAGGTGGCGCGGTATTAAGACCCATCAACCCTTCGGCTGATGGTTGAGAAAAAAAGGCATCATGCCCGCGCATGCCAGAATCTATGGACAAAACGTGACAACAAAACAATGGGAAGGTTTATGATTGCGGCCCTCGATGCCGGCCGCCGCCGGCATTCAGCTGCCCCGCTATCCTTTTTTCTATCTCCCGATGTGTATGAACAATTTCAGTGCAAAATCTCTCTACGATATCGGGGTTCCATGGCGTTTCCTTGTCTTGTGAGATTCTCAGAATCGTCGCGTCTGCAACAGCCCAGAACGATGCCACAATATACAAATATGGCATTCCACTCCTCATGTTAAGATCGTTAGATTCCCTTGCTCGCGTGAGCACTTGACACACCGCCTCTTGATAAAGATGCGCCACCGCACGGAAGACGAGATAAGATGCTTTGCCAACAAATTCCTTCGCATCGTTGAATGCCATAACGTCTGATATTTGGCCTGCTTGATATTTTTCCTCCAAATTTTTCAGCACTTCTTCTGTTTGCTGATTAAGCCGCGCGTCAAAATTCCTAGAAAAATGAGAAAACACCTTGTTGGCAAACGATATCTCCAACCCCTCTACACAACGAGAATGCTGTTCCAACCCGCGCGCAACCATGTCTTTGGCATTTTGTTTTATTTCTGCCAGCATCGCTGTATAGGTTGCTGACCTTTCATGTATCAATCTTGGATCTTCCCAAAGAGACGTTGTCATTTTTATTTCTCCCGTTTCATTTTATTTGTGAATATATATTATTTGTGAATATATATTTTTTCCCTCTAACGCAATCGCTGCAATATTCCTTCAAACTGTTCGTGGCTTTGGAAGTGGATGGTGACGTGGCCGTTCTCGCCGCCTGTTAAATTGATCTGGATTTTAAGGCCGAGGCGGCGTGATAAATCTTTCTCAAGCGCGGCCACGTGCGTATCTTTTTTCGCCACGCTGCGCGCCGCCACCAGGGCGGTTTTTTCGGTCACCGGTCGGCGCTTGGCTTCGGCCGCCAGCGCTTCGGCCTGACGCACGCTTAAATTCTCGGCCATAATTTTTTCGGCCAGAAAAACAGGATCATCGGCCGTGACCAGCGTGCGCGCATGACCAGCCGACAACTGCCCCTCGACCACCCAGCGGCGCACCTTTTCAGGCAGCGTCAGAAGGCGCAGCATGTTGGTGACGTGCGTGCGGCTTTTGCCCACAATCTGCCCCAGTTTTTCCTGCGTATAATGAAATTCGGCAATCAACCGTTCGTATCCCGCCGCTTCTTCCAGCGCGTTCAAATCTTGCCGCTGGATATTTTCAACCAGCGCCACTTCCAGCGTGGTCTGGTCATCCAGCTGCTTGATGATGACGGGCAGTTGATGCAACCCCATCATCTGCGCGGCACGCCAGCGGCGTTCGCCCGCAATAATTTCATACTGGCCGGGGGTTTTGGCCGCGCGCACCAGCAAGGGTTGCAGCACGCCGTGCGTTTTAATGCTGGCGGCCAGCTCTTGCAATTCAGCCTCTGAAAACTGGCGTCGCGGCTGAAAAGGTGATGGATGCAGCGCGCTGATGGGCAGCTGGCGCGGGGCTTCTGTGCTGCGCAGGGGTGCCGCCGCACCCGCCGGCGCCGGCGTATCGCCAAACAAGGCGGCCAGCCCGCGGCCCAGGGGGGCCGGGCGCGCCGTATCCGCCGTGGTGAGCGCGGGGGTGCTGGTGGCCGTGGTGGCGCGTTGTGGTTCGGTCATCGCATCCTCATGTTCTGGGAAATTTCCCCTAGGGGAAAAATCCCCCATCTGCGTCGCATCATGCGGCCTTGGTGGTTGAGGGGTTGTGCACGGCCTCATCGGTATAGGCAGGGGCCACCACCAACGCTTCGCGCTTAATCACTTCGCTGGCCAGCATCATGTAAGCGCGAGCCCCTGATGATTTCAAATCATACAGCAGCACGGGCTTGCCGTGGCTTGGCGCCTCTGAAATACGCACGTTGCGCGGAATGACCGTGGTAAAAACCTGATCGCCGAAAAATTTGCGCACGTCCTCGGTCACGGCCTGAGAGAGCGAATTGCGACGATCAAACATGGTCAGCACAACGCCCATGATGGCTAGGCGCGGGTTAAACCGTTCGCGCACCAGCTGCACCGTCTGCATCAGGCTGCTGACACCCTCCAGCGCATAAAACTCCACCTGCAGGGGCACAATCAGCGAATCGGCGGCTGTCAGCGCATTCAGCGTCAGCATGTTGAGGGATGGCGGACAATCGATAATCGCATAATCATAATTCACGGCGCTGCGCGCAATGGCTTCGGCCAAGCGGTATTCGCGCCGCGGCTCGGTGACCAGTTGAATTTCAGCGCCCGCCAAATCGGCTGTCGCGGTAACAATCGAAAGGCCGGGCACCACCGTGGGCACCGCCACATCTTCAATGCGGTGTTCGGCAAACAAAATTTCATAGCTGCCCACGCTGCGCGCCGCGCGGCTGATGCCAAAACCGGTGGAGAGATTGCCCTGCGGGTCGAGATCAATCACCAGCACGCGCATGCCCACCGCCGCCAAGGCCGTGGCCAAATTCACGGCTGTGGTTGTTTTGCCCACGCCGCCTTTTTGGTTGACCACCGCGAGCACGCGGCATTTCTCGGGCCGCTGCACAGAGGCGTGATGTTGATTGTGGGATTTTTCCCTGATGTGTTTTTCAGGCGCCGATTTTTCGGCCATCGTTTTTTCGGGCGCAATTTTTTCAGCCACAAATTTTTCGGGAGAATGGTCAGCGTGACCGTTTTTGGGCGACACGGGCAATCTCCTTCAGCTGCAGAATGTGACCATCGCCGGTATGGCTTTGATGACTCTCTAACTGAAAGTGCCAGTTTTTCTGGGCTTTTGTCAATTCCTCTGGTGCCCTGGCCCCCTTCAGCAGCAGGGCCACGCCCCCTTTTTTCAGGCAGGGCACGATGATGCCCAACAATTCATCCAAGGGCGCCACAGCGCGCGCGGTGACCACATCAAATTTTTTGCCAATTTTCTCGGCGCGGGCGGCGTGCACGGTCACAGACAACCCCAGTTTTTCGGCCGTCATGTGCAAAAAAGCGGCTTTTTTCTGCACCGATTCGGCCAAGTAAATATCAAGCACTCGCCCCTCATCACGCGCCAGAAGGGCCAGCACAATCCCCGGAAAACCCGCGCCGCTGCCAATATCCAAAAGTGTTTGCGCGGCAGGCGGCAGAAGCGGGTAAAGCTGCGCCGAATCGTGCATGTGACGGCGCCACACATCGGCCGCGGCCGACGCAGACATGATGTTATGCTGATCGTTATAGTCTAGCACAAGGCGGGCATAGTCATCAAACGCCGCCGCCGTGGCGGGGGACACAGGAAAAGCGGCCAGAAAACTTTCTCTGTCTGACATGATCAGGCGGCCTGACCGCGTCGTTTCACATGACGCAGCAGGGCAATGAGGCCGGCCGGCGTCATGCCCGGAATTTTGGCGGCCGCGCCAAGGCTGCGCGGCTGATGCTGTTTAATTTTGGCGCGCAGTTCCGCCGAAAGGCCGCCAATAGCCGCCACATCTATATTCTCCGGCAATTCCAGCGCTTCATCCTTGCGATAGGCCGCGATATCGGCATCCTGCCGCTTCAAATAGCCGGCATAGCGCCCATCGGTTTCCACCTGCGATAAAATATGGGGCGGATATTGGCCAAGGTCGGGCCAGATGCGGCATAAATCATCCATCGTCACCTCGGCATAGCCCAACAAATCGATCGCCGAACGCCACACGCCATCGCGGTTCACGCGCACGCCCTGCTGGGCCAGCTGGTTGGGCGTGGCGCGCAACGTGGCGGCCAGGGTTCGGGCTTCCTCCAGCACCGCCATTTTTTGGGTAAAGTGCTGTGTTCTGGCCTGCCCCACACACCCCACCGCCATGCCCCGCGCGGTCAGGCGTTGATCGGCATTATCGGCGCGCAAGGTCAGGCGATATTCGGCGCGGCTGGTAAACATGCGATAAGGCTCGGTCGTGCCACGGGTGACCAGATCATCAATCAGCACGCCAATATAGGCCTCGGCCCTATCGATGGTGAAGGTTTTTTGCCCGCCGGCGGCCAGCAGGGCGGCATTGATGCCGGCCACCAGCCCCTGCGCGCCCGCCTCCTCATACCCTGTGGTGCCGTTAATTTGCCCCGCCAGAAAAAGCCCGGCCACCCGCCGCGTTTCCAACGTGTGTTTCAGCTCTTGCGGGTTGATGTAATCATATTCAATGGCATAGCCGTGGCGCAGAATTGCCGCTTTTTCCAGGCCCGGAATGGCGTGGATATAATCGTTCTGCACCTCGCGCGGCAGGCTGGTGGAAAGCCCGTTGGGATAGATGGTATTATCGTCCAGCCCTTCGGGTTCCAGAAAAATTTGGTGCCGTTCCTTATCGGCAAAACGCACGATTTTATCCTCGATCGAGGGGCAATAGCGCGGCCCCGTGCCCTGAATATGGCCGGCATACATGGCGCTTTTATGCAGGTTTTCCCGAATAATCTGGTGCATGGCGGGGGTGGTATAGGTCACGCCGCAGGCCACCTGCGGGTTAGTAATGGCGGCCGTCAGGGTGCTAAAAGGCTCGGGCGGGTCATCGCCCTGCTGCATCTCAAGGTTTTTCCAATCAATCGTGCGGCCATCCAGCCGCGGGGGGGTGCCCGTTTTCAGGCGGCCCAGATGAAAGCCAAGCCTTTGAAATGTTTCAGATAATCCAATGGCCGGCGCCTCGCCATGACGTCCGGCGCTTATTTTTTCATCCCCAATATGAATAAGGCCGCGCAAAAAGGTTCCGGTGGTCATCACCACCGCCCCGGCCAAAAATTGCTGGCCATTGGCCGCCACAATGCCCGCCACGCGCGCATTTTGCAGCACAAGGTCTTCAACCGCCAGTGGTAAAATTGTCAGGTTTTCTGTGGCTTCCAGCGCGGCGCGCATGTGGCGACGATATAATGCACGATCGGCCTGGGCGCGGGGCCCGCGCACCGCCGGCCCTTTGCTGCGGTTAAGCAGGCGAAACTGAATACCGGCCAAGTCGGCCACACGGCCCATTAAACCATCCAGCGCGTCAATTTCGCGCACCAAATGCCCTTTGCCCAGGCCGCCATAGGCGGGGTTGCAGCTCATTTCGCCCAGCGTTTCCAGCCTGTGCGTGGCCAAAAGCGTGCGCGCGCATGGG
>RFNS01000297.1 GCA_009927055.1 Alphaproteobacteria bacterium
GCGGCGGCAGCACCTACCTGGCGCAACTCCTGAACGAGGCGAGAGACCTTTTGCAGCGGTGAGAAGCTACGCCTTCTTCTTCGCCTTTTTGGCTTTGGGGGCGTCGTCAGATTCAGTCGCCGGCGCATCATCGGCCGCGGCATCCAGCGCGTCGGTCACCTTTTTGGTTTTCTTGGCTGTTTTTTCGGCCGCCTTTTCGGCATATCCCTCGGCCTCGGCCCCCAAGGCACCCGCTTCTTTCACCTCGGCCGCGGCTTGTTTGGCCTTGCGATCATCTTTCAAAATTTTCTCGGCATCCTCGGCGCTGCGACCCACCACCAACTGAATATCGACCGACACATCGGGGTGCAGTTTAATGCGCACAGGGTAAACGCCCACGCTTTTAATGGCCTGAGCAAATTCAACAAAGCGGCGTTCAAGGGTGGCGCCTTTTTCTGTCGCGGCATCCACCACATCGCGCGCGGTGACCGAGCCATAAAGCTGCCCCGCCTCGCTGGCCTGGCGCACAATGCGCAGCGACAAACCTTCCAGTTTCTTTTTGGCTTTTTCGGCCTCGGCCTTGGCCAGATCGGCTTTGGCGGCCAACTCGGCCTTGCGGGCTTCAAACGATAAAATGTTGCTTTTAGTGGCGCGCAGGGCCTTTTTTTGCGGCAGCAAAAAGTTGCGCGCATAGCCTGGGCGAACTTTCACAACATCGCCAAGGGCCCCCAAACGATCAACCCGCTCCAGTAAAATGACTTCGATCATGACGCTCTCCTGTTTTGTAAAGGTAAGAAGTGACGAACACGCCACACGCTGACCAGAAAGCCAGCCAGGGCAATGAAAATGGTGGGCCAGCCAAAGATGGTCAGCACATACATGGGCACCAGAAACAGCCAGCCCCATTTGCGACCTTTGGCCCAGCGGTGCGCCAGACCAAGCCCCACAAACATATAGCCCGCGCCCGCCAAAATAAACAGGTTAAGCGCCACAAAGGCATAAGCGGCGGGGGCGGCATAGGCCACCAGCCCCAAAACCACCGTGGCCGCCAAAAACCATGCGGGCAGTTCAAGATCGGCCATCGATAAATCAGGCCGCAGTGACCAGCCATGTGGCCCCAGCGCGCGCAGCGTGGCCACACCCGTGATGACCATAAAAAACAACCACGAAGACATGACAATAGTGGGAAGATATTGGGCCATAAACTCGGCCGCTGTGCGCCAAATTTCTGTCTGCTGCTCGGGCGAAATGGGCTGACCTTCAAAATTGGTCATGGCAGATGTGGTATCGCTCTGACGGCTTTCTAAAAACTGCTGGCCCATTTGCGTCAGCTGCCCTTGCAGGCCGCCTTCTTGCCCCATGAAGGCCGAATTGATCAGAATAAAACAGACGCCGGCATAGACCATCGCCGCAGTCAGAAGATAACCCGTGGGATACCAGAAAATCTGCCCATCATCACCGCGGCGATGACGCACCGCCAGCGCCCCCAGCAACGCGGCCGGAATGATAAACACAGCAGAAAAGGTGATCATGTTTTGGGTGCCCACCATCAGCAGCAGCAAGGCGCACCCCACAGTCCCCGCCACCAAAGCGGGGATTTTTCCCTGACTAAACCCCGCGGCAAAAATGGGCACGGGTGCCAGATAGGCCAGCACAATCCACCACATGTTTTCAGCGGCGCGCAGCGATTGCGACAACATCACCGCTGCGGCCAGCCCGCACACCGCCGCCACAAGCAGGTTGCCCATGTGCGCAGGAGGTGATGAAACAGGCTGGCCAGCGGTATTCATGACCATAACCCCTAGGCGGCGTGGCTTTCAGAGGCGGCGGCGCTGCGCACATCGCAATAAGGCAGCAAGGCCAGCATGCGCGCGCGCTTAATGGCCACCGTCAGCTCGCGCTGCTTGGGGGCCGATACGGCCGAGATACGGCACGGAATAACCTTGCCGCGCTCAGTCACAAAGCGCTTCAGCAGCGACACATTTTTATAATCAATCTTGGGGGCCTGTGGACTGCTGAAAGGGCAGCTTTTGCGGCGACGAAAAACGCTGCGACGCCCCATGCCACCGGCATCACCACGACCCTCGCGGCCTTCTCTCGGCTCACGGCCTTCACGACCCTCACCGCGGCCTTCGCGGCCACCATCAAAACGTGCGTTCATGGTTTACTCCTCTGTTCCTGTGGTTTCGGCGCGTGGGCGCAGGGGTTTGCCCGCACCAAAACCGCCACGCATGCCTTCATCGCCTTCTTCACGCTTGCGCATCATGGCCGAGGGGCCGCTTTCCAGCTCATCCACCTTGATGGTGAGGAAGCGCAACACTTCTTCGTTGATGCGCTGGTTGCGCTCTAATTCGGCCAAGGCGGCGGCCGGCGCATTGATGTTCAGATGAACATAATGACCTTTTTTGTTTTTCTGAATTTTATAGGCCAGATTGCGAAGGCCCCATTGCTCAACCTTGGTCACCTGCCCGCCATGTTCGCGGACGATATTGCTGAAACCGGCAGTCAGTTCCTCGACCTGATTGGGCGAGGCCACCTGCCGCACGATGAACGTGTTCTCGTACAACGGCATATTTTTCTCCTTATGGTTCAAGGGCCTGATGGATTGTCCACCGGCCCCAAGCCCACCCGAAGGCGAGCAAGGCTACGCCCCTTATAGCGAAGCCGCCCGCAGAGCGCAAGACTTTACGCCTTTATTTGCGCCGTATGGTTAAAGACAGGGCAGCGGCGGGTGAGGGCCGAGAGCTCGTCAATCAAATGCGTTTCATGATCGCGCGTGTGGCGGGGCGTAAGGGTGATGCGAAAACGCTCGGCCCCCTTCGGCACCGTGGGATAGTTGATGGGCTGAACATACACCCCGCGCTCTAACAACATGTGCGCCACCTGATTGCAGTGATGCGGGTTGTTGATGGGCACCAGCGATAAATGCGTTTGCCCCCTATGCGGAATAAGTCCCGCGTGCCACAAACGTTCTTGAAATTTTTTCACCTGTTTCAAATAGTCGTGTCGCGCGTCGGCATTATTCATCACCCAGTTGATGGCGGCCGATGCCGCGGCCAGCAACACAGGCGGCAGTGATGTTGTAAAAATAAAACCGTTGGCGTGGCTGCGAATAAAATCGATCATCAAGCGGCTGGCCGCAACATAGCCGCCCATCGATGCCAGCGCCTTGCCCAGCGTGCCCTGCACAATATCAATCTCATCGGCCACGCCCTGCTGTTCGGCGATGCCGCTGCCGCGCGCGCCATAAATGCCCACGGCGTGCACTTCATCCACATACGTCAGCGCGCCGTAATCTTTGGCAATCTGCACCATATCGGCCAGGGCGGGACTATCACCATCCATCGAAAACAACCCCTCGGTCACGATGATTTTGGTGGCGTTGGCCGGTAGATGTTTTATTTTATCGCGCAGATCATCCATATCGTTGTGCTTGAAAATCACCTTGCCGCACCCGGCGGCGCGAATACCCTCGATGATCGAGTTGTGGTTTTTTTCGTCTGATAAAAAAATGCACTGTGGCAAATGACGGCCCAGGGTGGCCAGCGTGGCCCAGTTGGCCACATAGCCCGATGTAAAAAGCAGCGCCGCCGGTTTATTGTTCATCTGCGCCAGTTGCTGTTCAACCCTGTCGTGCCAATCGCGCGTGCCGGCAATGTTGCGCGTGCCGCCCGCGCCGCTGCTGTAATCGTTCAGCACATTCATGGCCGCCCCTTTGACCATGGTCGATTGCGCGAGCCCCAGATAATTGTTGGCGCACCACACGGTGGCGCGGCCATAAAACTGCCCGCGACGCAAGGTCACATCGGGGAAGTCGGCATCGCACTCGATCACCGCAAAGTCGCGATAGCGGCCATCGGCTTTCAGAATATCCAGTTTTTCGGCCAGATAGTTGTCCAGAGTCATCATCGCCCCAAAGAATAAGGGTTTGTTTGGCGGGTATCATTGACAGTTTTTGGTGGCTTTGTCATGCCTTAATCATGAACGGCATGTCACTTATTCGCAGGTTGTCGCACTTAGGCACCTATGTGCACACCCTGTTGTGCGGCAAGCCCGTAGGGTGCGATAGTTTGGGCAACACCTATTATGAAGAACGCCGCCCACCCAAAGGAATCAAACCCAAACGCTGGGTCATGTATGCGGGCGAACCCGAAGCCAGCATGGTGCCGCCCGAATGGCATGGGTGGCTGCATTACACATTCGATGCGCCACTGTCAGAAAAAAGCCCCTGGCACAGGGCGTGGCAAAAACCTCACCTTCCCAACATGACAGGCACCACCGCCGCCTATGTGCCGCCCGGCCATACGCTAATGGGGGGCAAGCGCGCCCACGCCACGGGCGATTATGAAGCCTGGCGGCCCTAATGTCTTCTACAAGCAGTGGAGCAAACACGATGAAACAAAACCTGTTCGAAACTCTGGTGGGGGCCGTGGTGCTGGCCGTTGCGGGCTTTTTCCTTACCTTTGCCTATCAGCACGCCGGCAGCAACAAACAAGATGGGTACATGATTGTGGCCAACTTCCCCAACACCGATGGCCTGAAATCGGGCGGCGATGTGATGGTGAATGGCGTGAAGGTTGGCAGCGTGATTGAACAAAAATTGATCACCGAACCTGGCCCCGAACAATTTTTTGTTCAGGTGGCCATGCGGCTTGATCCCACCATAAAACTACCCACCGATACGGTCGCCATGATCGCCAGCGAAAGCCTGTTGGGTGGCAAATATATGTCGCTTGAAATTGGCGTGGATGAAGAATTGATCGAGCAGGATGGCACAGGCCGCCTGACACACACCCAGGCCCCCCTGCGCCTTGACGATTTAATCGGCAAGCTGATTTTCAGCAATGAGAAAAAAGAAGATAAGGAAGAAAAAAATTCAGAGACCGCTGAACCCGCCACCACCGCCACCGAACCCCAGGGCATGCCCGCCGAAGGCGAGGCAGGCGTTGTTGTGACGCAGTAATGCGCCTTTGTTTTTTTCTGCTGGTTGTTTTTTTGATTCTGGCTGCACCTGCGTGGGCTGATCTGATCCCTCACCGCACCGCCACCCTTCGTATTCTTGATAAAATGACCGCGCGGGTAGAGCAGCAGGATGTGGCGCTGGATACGCCCGTGCTGTTTGGAAAAATTCAACTGACCCTGCGCGCATGCCGCCAGGCGCCGGCCGAAGACAGCCCGCAAAGCGCAGCTTTTTTCGATATCAGCAACTTTGAACCAGGGCACCAAGGCACGCCCATTTTTCGTGGGTGGATGTTTGCCGCCTCGACCGCCATCAGCGCCATGGAACACCCCATTTATGATGTGTGGCTGATGGGGTGCAAAAACCCCCTTCAAACACCACAACCCACAGACAATACAGAAGCCGACAACGAAGCCCCTGCCCCCGCGGTCGATGCCGTGACAGATAAAACCAATCAAGACACAGCTGAATAATTTTTTACCTGCCGCAAATGGCCATGGGCCACGGCAATGGCCAGCGCATCGGCCGCATCGGCCCTGGCGGTGTGCCCTGGCATCAGCATGTTCAGCACCGCCAGCACCTGCTGCTTATCAGCGTGGCCATAACCCGTGACATTTTTTTTGATTAAATTCGCCGCATATTCAGCCACCACCAAACCCGCCTGCGCCGGCACCAGCAACGCCACGCCCCGCGCCTGACCCAGCACAAGGGCTGAACGCGCGTTACTGTTCACAAATGTTTCTTCCACCGCCGCTTCGTCGGGCAACAATTCTTTGATCACGCCGGCCAGACCTTCGGCAATAGCCGCCAAGCGCTGCGGCATGCTGAGCGCCGGCGATGGATGAATAACACCGGCACCCAGAAACATCAGGCGCGATCCTTCTTGATGCACAACCCCCCACCCCGTATGTCGCAGGCCAGGATCGATGCCGAGGATACGCATTACAGTTTCTGCACCATCTCAGGCACGGCCTGAAACAAATCGGCCACCAGGCCATAATCGGCCACCTTGAAAATGGGCGCTTCCGCATCTTTATTGATGGCCACAATCACCTTGCTGTTGCGCATGCCGGCCAGATGCTGCACAGCGCCCGACACACCCACGGCCACATATAATTCTGGCGCCACAATTTTTCCTGTCTGCCCCACCTGATAATCATTGGGCGCATACCCCGCATCAACCGCCGCGCGCGTGGCCCCCACCGCGGCGCCCAGTTTATCGGCCAGCTGCTCGATCAGCTTAAAATTCTCAACACTGCCCAGGGCCCGCCCCCCCGACACCACCACGCGGGCCGATGTTAATTCGGGCCTGTCCGATTTTGCCAGCTGGTTGCCCACAAATGTTGCGCGCATGTTCGCGGGCTGCACATCGATACTGACAATCTCAGCCGCCTCATGACCTGTGGCCGCTTTGGCAAAGGCCGTGGCACGAATGCTGATAAATATTTTTGATTCATTCACCCTCACCCTGGCCAGCGCATTGCCGGCATAAATGGGGCGCGTAAAGGTTTGGGCATCGTGCACGGCCACCACATCGCTGATCAGGGGAATATCTAAAACAGCGGCAGCACGCGGTAACACATTATGCCCATGGCTGCTGGCAACCCCCACAATGTGGGAAAAATCCCCCGCTGCTTTCACAATCACAGGCGCCCACTGTTCGGCCAAACCTTCGGCCAGACAGGCATGATCGGCCACCCACACGCGCGCCACGCCCTGAGAGTGCGCAAGTTGGGCGGCCATGGCCGACACATTGTGCCCCAGCACCACAACCGACACGGGCGCGCCCAATTGCCGCGCTGCCGTGATAGCCGAGAAAGTGGCAGGCGATAACTGCCCCTGCTGCTGTTCCGCAATGACCAGTGTGGAGGACATGGACAACCTCTGAATTAAATAGCCTGTCATCCCCGCGAAAGCGGGGATCTAGGGCCACGCACAACGACGTTAGTTGTTGAAGAGACCCGTTAAATCTTGCCACGATGGATTAAATTTTTCAATGACCTGCAACTTCCATTCTCTATTCCATTTTTTCATGCTTTTTTCCCGAACAATGGCTTCATACGCAGTTTCATACTCCTCAAAATATATCAATTGTTTTGTTTTATATTTTTGCGAAAACCCTTTCTGAAGACCTGATCGATGTTCATACACCCGCCTTGAGAGATGATTGGTCATCCCGATATAAAGCACACCATATTTTTTATTAGACATCATATAAACGTAAAATGGCATTTTGGCCGCCCTAGATTCCCGCTTTCGCGGGAATGACAACTCATAAAATCCTCTCTTAACCGCATGATGATCTCGCTTCTGCTAAATCACCCTTGCGTCGTTTTTCAGTTTGCCAATCAATTCATCCACGTCCTTCACCATCACCCCCGGCTTGCGGGCTTCTGGTTCGGTCGTTGTCAGCGTGATCATGCGCGGCGACATCTCAACCCCCAGCGCCGCCACATCCAGCGTATCAATGGGCAACTTTTTCGCTTTCATAATGTTGGGTAGGCTGGCATAGCGCGGGTTATTCAGGCGCAGATCGGTCGTGATCACCGCCGGCAGCGTAACAGAAATGGTTTGCAATCCGCCATCAATTTCGCGCACCACTGTGGCGACATCGCCTGCCACATCCACCTTGCTGGCAAAGGTGGCTTGCGGCCAATCTAACAGCGCGGCCAGCATCTGCCCTGTTTGGTTATAATCATCGTCAATGGCCTGCTTGCCCATGATCACCAGGCGCGGCTGCTCTCTCTCCACCACGGCCTTCAGCAATCGGGCATAGGCCAGCGGCTGCACCTCGCCCTCGTACGCCACATGAATGGCCCTGTTAGCGCCCAAGGCCTGGGCCTGACGCAACGTATCCACCACATTCGCCGCGCCAACGGCCATGGCCACCACCTCGGTGGCCACATTTTTTTCGCGCAGACGCAGGGCTTCTTCCACCGCAATTTCATCGAACGGATTCATAGCCATTTTCATGTTGGCCATCTCGACGCCCGAACCATCGGCCTTCACCCGAATTTTGGCATAGGGGTCGATCACTCTTTTCACAGGAACAAGAATTTTCATGACCACATTTTTGGCCCCCTCACGCCGTGTGGTCAAGGCCGGCTTGTCAAAAACCCACAACACAGGGCAGATTAGCCCCATGCAACCCCTTCCCCCGGCCGCCGACAATGTTTTGGCCGCCCGCCACCTTGGCAAGCGATACCAGCGCCGACCTGTTTTGCAAAATGTCTCCATCGAGCTGGGACGTGGCGAAATTGTGGGCCTGCTGGGCCCCAATGGGGCCGGCAAAACCACCTGCTTTTATATTCTCACAGGGCTGATCCGCCCCGATCATGGCAGCATTTTTTTAGATGGCGATGATATCACCCGCCTGCCCATGTACAGGCGCGCGCGGCTTGGCATCAGTTACCTACCCCAAGAGGCCAGCATCTTCCGCGGCCTGACGGTGGAGGAAAACATTCGCGCCATTGTGGAAGTGATTGAGCGTGACCGCGACAGACGCGAACAGATGGTGGATGATTTGTTGGCCGAATTTGGCATTACGCATCTTCGGCGCACGCCATCGCTGGCGCTGTCGGGCGGCGAGCGGCGTCGGTGCGAAATTGCCCGTGCACTGGCCACGCGCCCGCATTACATTCTGCTGGATGAGCCGCTGGCCGGCATCGACCCCATTGCGCTGGCCGATATTCGTGATCTGATTGCGCAAATTCGTGATCGCGGCATTGGCGTGCTGATCACCGATCACAACGTGCAGGCCACGCTGGGCATTGTTGACCGCGCCTATATTATTCACGAAGGCCGTGTGCTGATGAGCGGCCTGCCCGATGATATTGTTCAAAACCCCGACGTGCGGCGCGTTTATCTGGGCGAAGGGTTCAGGCTTTAGGGTGCACAAAGCTTTTTCTTGAACACTCTTTCCATCCAAAAAGTTGTCATTCCCGCGAAAGCGGGAATCTAAGGCCGCCTGAGAAACTACTGGGTTTGTGATTGCCGCCCTAGATGCCGGATCAAGTCCGGCATGACGATATTTTTGGTGGCGCGTTGATCTGGGCGAAGGGTTCAGGCTTTAAGCCGCCTTCACGGCCGCGGCGCCTGAGTAGAGCGCAGCCGGAGCCGATGACAGAACATAAAGCCCACGGTTGGCATCGACGGGTCTAAATTTATCGGTCAGGCCCAGCACGGTTTCGGCCCCGCCCAGATACAGCGCGCCATCGGGGGCCAGCACTTTGCTCATCGCTTCCAACACGCGTGTTTTGGTGGGCGGATCAAAATAAATCAGCACATTGCGGCAATAAATAATATCGAACACGCCAACCGGCCCAAAATCTTGCAGCAAATTCATTTCCTTGAACTGGCACAGGGCGCGGCACTGGGTGTTGATTTGCCATTTATCGCCCTGCTGCGTGAAATATTTCATCAGCAGCTGAATGGGAAGGCCGCGCTGAACCTCAAACTGCGTATAAATCCCGCTGCGCGAGCGTTCGACCATTTCTGCTGACAGATCGGTGCCCATAATCTCCAGCTTCCAGCCCGGATATTTAGCCGCCAACTCGTGCCACAGCATGGTGAGTGAATAGGCCTCCTGCCCGCTGCTGCACGCGGCCGACCACACGCGCACCTGTTTTTTGGCCGCGCGCGCCTCGGCTACATGGGGCATGATGATGTTTTTGAACTGATCAAACGGTTTCTGATCGCGGAAGAATGATGACTCATTCGTCGTCATCGCTTCGGTCATGTCGCGCAACATGGCTTCATCACGGCGCGAACGAATTTGCGCGGCCAGTTCATCCAGCCCTTTCAAACTATATTTGCGCGCAACGGGCAGCAGGCGCGATTCAAGCAAATAGGCTTTCTCAGGCGTCAGCACCAGGCCCGATCGCTGCTTCAGAATGCCCGAGAGCAATTCAAAATCTTCGGTTTTCATGGCACCTGTCCCGAAGCAAGTTTAAGAATGGCCGGCCCAATATCATTCACCGGCAGCAACGCCGAACATGCGCCCGTTTGCGCAACAGCGCCCGGCATGCCCCACACCACACTGGTGGCTTCATCTTGCGCCAGCACGGCGCCGCCGGCTTTCACCACCACCTCGCACCCCTTGGCGCCATCGCTGCCCATGCCCGTTAAAATAACAGTCAGCACGTTTTTGCCAAAAACCGAGACGATAGATCGCAGCATCGGGTCAACCGCAGGGCGGCAAAAATTCTCGGGCGCATCTTGGGTCAGCGTCACCTTGGCGGGCGAGGCGCCCATGCGGCGCACCAGCATATGATATCCACCTGGCGCCAATAAAATTTCACCGGTTTTTAATTCATCGCCCTCTGCCGCTTCTTTGCAGCGCATGCCGGTTTGTTTTGAAATATGATCGGCCAGCGTGGTGGTAAACGCTGGCGGCATGTGCTGCGTGATCACAACAGGAAGTTTCAAATGCCCCGCCAGCGGTTTGATGACATTAAACAAAGCCTGCGGCCCACCGGTTGAGCTGCCGATGGCCACAATCTCTGGCCTAAAGCCCGCGGGCCACGGGCGCAACAGCACAGGTTTTCCCGGCTGTGCCAACGGTGTTGCGGCAGACGCCGATATTTTATCAGGCCCTGATGGTTTATGAGGAGACGCCGGTGCGCTGGCCTGCGGCACCCCAAGTTGCTGACCACCGCGCACACCCGCGCGCCGTGCCGAAGCCCCCAACGCCTTAACCTTCGCCACAATATCGCGCTTAAAATCATCGGCCGCCGTCATCTCGCGCGAGGTGGTGGGCTTTGCCAAATAATCAGACGCCCCAAGCTCAAGCGCCTTCATGCTTATTTCGGCGCCACGCTGGGTGAGAGTGGATGAGATGAGCACGCGCGCGTGCGGATCAATCTGCAGCAGTTGCGGCAACGCCGTCAGTCCATCCATGACCGGCATTTCAATATCCAGCACAATCACATCGGCCGGCGTGTTTTTGAACGAACGCAGCGCGGCCGCGCCATCGCCCGCCGATGATACAATATGAATGCCGGGGTCTTCCTCAAGAATGCGCGTAACCAGGCCGCGTATCACAATCGCATCCTCCACAATCATAACACGAATGGCATCAGGGTGAGGGGTGGTGGTCATGCTTGCTCATCAAGCAGGCCAAGCTGCACAAGCTTGCCCTGAATAATATCGTTATCAAACGGCTTCATGATGTATTCGTTCGCACCCGCGCCGATGGCCTGCTGAATATGCGACATATCGTTTTCTGTGGTGCAGAAAATCACGCACGGCGTGCCACCTTCGGGCAGTTCGCGCAACTTGGGCAAAAATTCAATGCCCGTCATCACGGGCATGTTCCAATCCAGCAAAATCAGATCGGGCAGTTTTTTTTGGCACGCTGTCAGCGCCTGCTGGCCATCTTCGGCTTCATCGCACGCAAAGCCATTGCCTTCCAAAATTTTGCGCGCCACCTTGCGCACCACGCGACTGTCATCCACAATTAGGGCTGTTTTCATGGGTTCCTCACGCCGCGTCGTTCACAAAACTCAGTAACCTGTTCACATCCAGCACCACCATCAGACGACCATCCATACGGAACACACCGCCCGCCACATCGCGCCAGCGTTGATCGAGCGTGGGGGGATTCGGCTCGTACTGATGGTGCGGCATGATCATCACCTCGCCCACCTGATCGACAATCAGATTAAAAGACTCATTACCGCAATCTACCACAATGCTCATCGATTTTTTGCCATCGTCGCGCGGCGGCAGGCCAAGACAGGTTCGCACATCCACCGTTGTCACAATGCGGCCACGCAAATTCAGCGATCCGGCAATCTGCGGCGGCGCCAGCGGCACGCGCGTAATTTTTTGGGGCGACAACACATCGTGCACCTGTAACACAGGAATGCCAAACAACTGCCCCGCGATGAACATGGTCACATAATCGCTGCCCTCAGAGGCCAGTATGGGCGGCCGGCCGGTGCTGGCGACAGCAGGTAATTGAGACATCGTCATGACGCTGCTCCTCCACCACGAATGTGCTGATGCAGCACCTGCAACAATCCTTCGCGATCAAACTTGGCCACATAATCATTAAACCCAACTTCGGCGCCGCGCTCCAAATCGCGCGGATTGGTGTGCGAGCTCATCGCAATCACCGGCAGCTTAGACCACCGCCCCTCGCGGCGAAGCTGGCTGACAAAATCAAACCCGCTCATCTGCGGCATTTCAATGTCGCTCACAATCGCATCAAACTCCATGCCTTCTTCATAATACTTCATCGCATCCTTGGGGTTTTCGGCTGTCGTGACCTGATAGCCCGCCAGGGTAAGCACAGGGGTGAGAAGATTTCTGAAAAACGCGCTGTCATCGACCAGCAGAATGCGGTTGCGCGATTGCGGATCGTTAAAGGCGCCTTCGTGCGCGGGATCAAACCAATCGCCAAACGCCTTATCGAGGAAATATCCCACATCAATAATCTCGGTCGCCTTGCCGGCAATAATGGCGGTGCCCATCTGACCTGTGCGATCGCCTGTCAACTCAATGTTCATCGCTTCATCGACAATATCCAAAATTTCATCAACCGCCAACCCCATCGAATGATCGCGATCACTGAACACCAACACGGCCTGACGCCCTTCTTGTTTCAATTGATATTCGGGGGCAATGGCCACAATCGGCATCAGGTGGCCGCGATACTGGATCAGCGCGCGACCATTGGCATGCTCAATATCGTGCACATCAAAATCTTCCAAACGCGCAACCAACGATAAAGGCACTGCCTTCGGCACCGCACTGCCCGCGCGAAACAGCAGCAGGCTTTGCTTGCTGCCCTGACGCACAACCGAACTTTTGGCGGCCGTATCGGTTTGCGCGTTGTTCGATGATTGAATATCGCCCGCGTGCGCGGCAATGCCGTTGGGATCGAGGATCATGACCACGCTGCCATCGCCCAAAATGGTGTTGCCGGAAAAGAGCGTGATGTGGCGCAGCGCGCGCGACACAGGCTTGACCACAATTTCTTCCGTATCAAACACGCGATCGACCATAATGCCGAACAAACTGTTGCCCACTTGGGCCACCACCACAAAGCCTTTGTGCACATCTGATTTCGTGATGGGCAACTGCATCAGCTGCGCCAGCGAAACAAGCGGCAGCAAGCGGTTGCGCAGGCGCAGCACGGGCGTGTTGCTGATGTATTCGATTTTATATTCACTGTTTTCTGAGGCGCGCACCAGTTCAACCACATTCAGCTGCGGAATGGCGTAGCGATCCTCGGCCACTTCCACAATCAACGCCGAAACAATGGCCAGTGTCAGCGGGATTTTGATTTGAAAGCGCGAGCCCTTGCCCACGGTTGAAAACATTTCAATGGTGCCGCCGATTTTTTCCACATTCGTGCGCACCACATCCATGCCCACGCCGCGACCCGACACAGATGTGACGGCGGCGGCGGTTGAAAACCCCGGCTTGAAAATAAACTGCATAATTTGCTGATCACTCATGCCCGAAATATCAGCCTCTGTCGCCAGGCCGTTTTGAATGGCCTTGGCTTTGATTTTTTCAATGGCCAAACCTTTTCCGTCATCCTTAATTTCAATAATAATATGTCCGCCTTCATGATAGGCGTTCAGCGTCACCGTTCCTGTCTCTGGTTTGCCTGCGGCCACGCGATCGGCCGGCAATTCAATGCCATGATCGGCCGAGTTGCGCACCATGTGCGTGAGCGGATCTTTGATCAGTTCCAAAACCTGCCTGTCCAACTCGGTTTCGGCGCCCAGCATAACTAGATCAATTTTTTTGTTCAGCTCGCGCGACAGATCGCGGATGATGCGCGGCAGTTTTGTCCAGGCGTTGCCAATGGGCTGCATGCGCGTTTTCATCACGCCGTCCTGCAATTCAGATACAATATGATTCAACCGCTGCAAGCTGGTGGTGAACACGCTATCTTTCTGTGTGCGATTAAGCTGCATCAACTGGTTGCGTGCCAAAACAAGTTCGCTCACCTGCGTCATCAGGTTTTCCAGCAAATCAACCGACAAGCGCACACTGGACGCGGCCACCGCTGAATCTTTCGCCTCAGCATGATCGGCGGCAGGCGCCGCCGCCACGGGGGCGGGCGCCGCTTTGGCAGGGGCCGGTTGCGCGGCAGGTGCCGCCACACGCTCTGGCTCTGGCGCTGCCTCGGCCACAGGTTCGGGCGCGGGTGTTTCTTGCGGTTCGGGCGCGGCAGAGGCCGCCGCGGCCACCGCAACATCCAGCCCTTTTCCTTCGCTCATATCATTCAGGGCTTGGATCAGGTCGGCATCATTGCCATCGGGTTCTTTTTCGGTCGCTTCCAGCACGGCCAGAAGCGATTTGATTTGATCAAGCGAGCGAAAAATAAGCGTGACCGCCGCAGGCGTGACAGGCAGCACGCCATCACGAAATTTGCCCAGCACGTTTTCGCTGGCGTGCGCCACTTTCTCAAGGCGCGGAAGACCCAAAAAACCGCATGTGCCCTTAATGGTGTGCACAAGGCGGAAAATGCTGCTGAGAAGGCCGGGATTGTTGGGGTTCTGCTCCAGCTCGACCAATTGAAGATCAAGCTGCGCCATGTTTTCATTGGTTTCGGTCAAAAAGTCACGGAGAAGATCATCCATCAGGGGCCCCGGGATGTGAAGAAAACGGTTAACCTTCTTTTTGCCTGAGAAAACTTAATAATCGGTAATCAGTCATCGGTTATCAGTGTTCAGTCATCGGGGATACCAATGTTTCAGCTTTCCCCCTGATTACCGATCACTGATTACCGATGACTGATGACTGATCACTGATAACTGATACATATCAGGCCCCACCTCGGTTTTCAGCATCAGGCGGTAAAAACCGGCGTTCAGGCGCGTGATATAGGCCTGAATGGTGCGAGGGCCAAGGTCATCAACCGCCACATGCCCATCCAAAGCGCCCTGGCTGGCGGGGTTAAGGCCTGCGCTGCGCCCCTCGGCCCGCACCACCACCTGCCGCGCCTGGGCGCCCGCGCCAATGCTGATCTGCCCGCCATAGGGCAGGGCTTCCTCGGCCAGCAGGGCCATATTCAGCACCGTTTTCACCCCGCCTTGAGATAACAAAAGCTCAGATGTATCCAGCCCCGCCTCCCATTGCGCGGTCACTTTTCCGTGCGTCAGCGCTTCGGTGGCGATGTGGCGAACATCTTTCAAACTCTGGCCCGCCTCGGCCCCCGCGCGACCATAGGAAAGCCTGAAAAATCGAAGCTTTTTAGAGGCTTGATCGGCGCTGTTGCCAATCAGCGTCATGGCTTCGGCCCCCACATCGCCGCCCACTTCGGTAAATAACTCCACCCCATTGTTAATGGCGCTGACAGGGCTGATAAGGTCATGGCAGATTTTTGAAATCAATAAATCCATCACCCGCATTTCAAGCGGCATGTTTTTCTCCCCACGTTGAATAATCAGGTTTGGCCCGATTCCGTTACCAAGGCCTTAAAATTGGCGCTCACACCTGTTTCTGGTAACGGTGAATGATGGGGACAACCATGACCATTGCCTTTCTGGCCGCCCAAAGCGCGGCCGCCCAGGAAGCCCTGAAGCAGGCCACGCAACGCTATGGCCAAAACACGCCCGAGGCGGCCGATGTGGTGGTGGCGCTGGGGGGCGATGGTTTTTTGCTTCAAACGCTGCACACCATGCTGCCGCAGAATAAACCCGTGTACGGCATGAAAAAAGGCTCGGTTGGTTTTTTGCTGAACAGTTTTGATCTGGATGATCTACCCGCGCGCCTGAACAACGCCCAGCGCATTCAACTGCACCCCCTGCACATGAATGCCACGACAGTGGATGGACAAAATATTCAGCACAGCGCGTTTAACGAAGTTTCTCTGCTGCGCGAAACGCACCAGGCCGCCAAAATAAAAATCACGGTGGATGAGGTGGTGCGCATGGCCGAGTTGGTGTGCGATGGCGCGCTGGTGGCCACCGCCGCCGGCAGCACGGCCTATAATCTCTCGGCGCACGGGCCCATTTTACCGCTCAATGCCAACCTGCTGGCCCTCACGCCCATCAGCGCCTTTCGGCCGCGGCGATGGCGCGGGGCGTTGTTGCCCAGTCACGCGCACATTCGTTTTGATATCCTCGATGCCGCCAAGCGCCCTGTGTCTGCAGTGGCCGATTTTAATGAGGTGCGCGATGTGCGCGCGGTCGCCATTCATCAAAACCGCGATCGCGCCATGACACTTTTGTTCGATCCCGATCAAAATCTGGCCGAGAGAATTATTCAAGAACAGTTTGAGGTTTAGTGTCAGGATCTATTCGATTTTGATCAACCTCAACAAAAAAACAGCGTCATCCCCGCGCAGACGGGGATCCATTTCACAGCATGTGCTGGCGTATAAATGGATTCCCGCTTTCGCGGGAATGACGATGGCGTAGGTGGATAGGGCACCGCATATTAACGAGTCTTAGCCCTAACCTACCGCAAATCGGCGCAGTGGGTGGCCAAATGATCTTGCTGCGGGTTGGTCAGGGGTTGGTTGTTATACAAAATCTTATCGCCCTGCACCGTCACTGTGCCCACATTCACAACCGATTCATCCAGTTTGTCGCGCAAAAAACCACTGCCCTGTTCATCGGCCGGCAGCCACAGCGACAGCGCGCTTGAGATATCGATGCTAATCACCTCCGGCAACTGAAGGTGCGGCGCGCCCTCAACATTCGCCGGCGCCACCGCACGCCCCATCACATCGACGCCTTCCTTAAACTCAACATCTGAAAAAGGTTTGTGCTTTATCAACTGCTCGCACGCGCGGCGCGGCACGGTGATATGTAAAACATCTTGGTTCGCGCTTGCTGGCAGCGCAGTGAAAAAAGCAAGTAGAATGAAAAGAATCGTCATCCTCACGCCGAAAGCAATTGTTGTGCCGCGCTCAGCTTGGCCAAACGTTCTTGGTTTTCCTGCAGTCTGTCGCGGTGGTCGTCAATCACCTCCGGCGGGGCTTTGGCCACAAAGTCGCTGTTGCTCAGCTTCACGTTGATTTTATCAATTTCTGCCTTGCATTTTTCTTCTTCTTTTTTCAGGCGCGTGCGCTCGGCGGCCAGATCAATCACATCAGCCAGCGGCAGCATCAGGGTCATGCCGTCCACCACATCCTGCGCTGATTGACCAACCGACGCCGCCACAAATTCGATGCTGGCCACGCGCGCCAGGCGCTGAATAAAACTGGCGTAATCATGCAGGGCTTTTTGCTGATGGGGCGTGGCATCCTTCACCAGCAGCACGATGCTGGCCGAACCTGGCACGTTCAACTCGCTCCGCACTGTGCGGATGGCGCTGATCAGCTTAATAATCAAACCCACATCCTGCCCGCCCTGCGGGGCTTGAATATCTGGCCACGCGCACGTCATCAGTGTGCCGAATTTTTGTGCGCCAAAATCCTTGAACAGCTCGGCCGTCACAAAAGGCATGAAGGGTTGCAACATGCGCAAAATCTGCTCCATCGTCCAGGCGGCGGTGGCGCGCGTTTCGGCCTTCGCCACCTCATCGGCGCCGGCAAAAACGGGTTTGGCAAATTCCACATACCAATCGCAGAACTGATCCCACACAAAGGCATAGGCGGCCTGCGCCGCCAAATCGAAGCGATAATTTTTCAACTGTTCGGCCACATTGTTGGCACACTGGGAAATTTCCCCAACAATCCATTGATTGATGGCCAGCCCAACCGTGCGGTGGTCAAAGTTTTCTTGCCACACGCAATCATTCATCTGACAAAAACGCGCGGCGTTCCACAATTTGGTTACAAAATTGCGGTTCCCCTCAATCCGTTTTTCGGCCAAGCGAATATCGCGCCCAGGCGCGCACAACTGCGCCAGCGTCAGGCGCAGCGCATCGCACCCGTATTGATCAATCACCGACAGGGGGTCAATCACATTGCCCTTGGTCTTCGACATTTTTTGCCCGTCGGCATCGCGGATGAGTCCATGAATGTAAACCGTGCGGAACGGCACATCGCCCATCACATGCAGGCCCATCATCATCATGCGGGCCACCCAGAAAAAGATAATATCAAACCCTGTCACCAGCACATCGGTGGGGTAATAGCGCGCAAGATGCGCTGTTGTGTCGGGCCACCCCAGCGTTGAAAACGGCCACAGGGCCGATGAAAACCACGTATCCAGCACATCGGCATCGCGCGTGAGTGTGGGATTTTTCCCATAAATTTTTTCGGCCTCCGCCATCGCCTCGGCCTCACTCTCGGCCACAAACACCTGGCCATCCGGCCCGTACCATGCCGGAATTTGATGCCCCCACCACAGCTGGCGCGACACGCACCACGGCTGGATATTTTTCAGCCAACTGTAATAGGTGTTGGTCCAAGTGGCAGGCACAAATTGCGTGCGGCCCTCTTCCACCGCCCTGATCGCGGGCGCGGCCAGCGCCGCGGCATCGACATACCATTGATCCGATAATCGTGGCTCCAGCACAACGCCCGACCTATCACCGTGCGGCACGGCATGACGAAGCGGCACGATTTTATCGACCAGCCCTTGCGCTTCCAGCTCGGCCACAATTTTTTTGCGCGCCACAAAACGATCAAGCCCGCGATAATCGGGCGGCACATTATCATTCAAACAGGCATGCTCATCGAACAAATTGATCAACCCACCGTTTTGCTGTTGCGCAAAATAAGGTTTATCGCGGTGGCGCTGCCATACGGCGAAGTCGTTAAAATCGTGCGCGGCGGTGATTTTCACCGCACCGCTGCCCATCTCGGGGTCGGCCGCTTCGTCGGCAATTACGGGGATTTTTCGGTTGGCAATGGGCAGCGTAACATATTCGCCAATCAAATGTTTATACCGCTCATCATTCGGGTTCACGGCCACGGCCCCATCGCCCAGCATGGTTTCGGGCCGCGTGGTGGCGATGCATAAAAATTGTGTGGGGTCTTTCACCACCGGATATTTGATATGCCACATAAACCCGTTCACATCGCGCGATTCAACTTCCAGATCAGACACAGCGGTCAGCAGCGTCGGATCCCAATTGACCAGGCGTTTATCGCGATACAACAGTTTTTCGCGGTAAAGCTGCACAAAAATTTTTGTCACCGCCGCGCTTAGCCCAGCATCCATCGTAAAACGCTCGCGCGACCAATCGGGCGAGGCGCCAAGACGTCGCAGCTGGCGTGTAATGTTGCCGCCCGATTCTGCCTTCCATGCCCATACTTTTTCTAAAAATTTTTCGCGCCCCAGTGTGCGACGATCTGTTTTCTGGGCGGCCAGCTGGCGTTCGACCACCATCTGGGTGGCAATGCCAGCATGATCGGTGCCCGGCTGCCACAAAGCATCGGCCCCCTGCATGCGCTGAAACCGCACCAAAATATCTTGCAGCGTGAAAGTAAGGGCATGACCCATGTGCAGGTTGCCTGTTACGTTGGGCGGCGGCATCATGATGCAAAAAGGTTTTTGGGGGCTGTGCGTCTGGCAGGCAAAAAGCCCGGCTTGTTCCCAGGCGGCATAGTGCTGGGGTTCAACCGCGGTGGCTGAATAATTTTTGTCGAGTGTCATGCCGCCATTAAAGCATTTTATGGCGCGGCGGCAAGTGTTTTACGACGCGGCGCGATAGCCCTGTTTTTTCATCATCGCCCGCTCATCCAGCCATTCTTGGGCAAAGGCCACATGCTGCCAGTTATCAAACCAGGGGCCGCCGCGCGTATAGTGAATAACATTTGGGTTGATGGCGGGGTCAGAATGACCTTCCAGCCAGTTCCAGGTGGGTGAGACATTGCCAATGTCACCATCCGCCAGCCAGCAGAAGCGATGCAGATCGCGCCCGGGCAGGGTGTTGACCATCTCAAGCGTCAGTTTTTTATTGGCGGGGTGAGGCACATTCCACACCATCATGCTCGACCAGTTTTTGCGCGAATATTGTGTCTGGGCCTGATTATCCATTTTCGTGGCTTCGGCGGGACGATAATCGTGCTGCACGCACCACAGGGCTTTGCTGTCATCCACGTCGTTGATCAGCTTAAAAATATCATGGCGCCATAAAAAATCGCAATCACAAAAAACAGCCCACGGCGTGGTGGCCAGATGCGGCACCAGAAAACGGGTGATGGCAAACTCGGTGCTCATCGGCGCATCTGAAAAATCATCCCACAACCGGCCATCACGCGTGCTGGTGGGGCGCGTGTACAGGCCTTGCGCGCGTAAACGATCGATCTTGAGGGGGAAAATATCAACAGGCGCCGATGCGTGGCGCTGAATAGAAAAGGCGGTAACATCATAGGCTTCGGGTTCCCGCTTATCAAAGCCGATGTAAACACTGAGTGGGGTCATGCCCCCACCCTGCGCCCCGACACCTTAAAAAAGCGTTTCACCACCTTTTTCGTCCTCTTTCTCAAGCGCCAGCAGCAAAGACAGCGAGATTTTCCGCTTGGTCTGCATGGCCGCGTCATCAAGCCGTTCAACCCATTGCAGCAGCGTGGCGGGGTTCCGCCCCCGATGCCGCAACAGGTGGTTGATCACCTCTTGCCCCACATCTACCTGCCTGTCGGCAAAGGCTTTGGCCATCATCTGGCGGCATAAATCATCATCGGGCATGGCCAGCGTGGCCAGCCCCATGGCCATGAGGCGCGAACGCAAATCGTTCAGGGAAATTTCCCAGCCTGCCGGCGGACGCGTTGATGTTAAAAAAATACATCCACCCTCGCCGTGCAATCGTTGCAGTAAATGAAAAAGCATTTCTGCATGGTGCGCCGATAATTGTTGATCGACATCATCGATCGCAAGGGGGGGCAAAGCATGCTGTTCTTCAAGGAGTGATGTAATATCAGACACAGTCATTTTTTTTGCGCCGCGCTGCTGCACAAACACATTCAGCATGTGCGTCTTGCCGGTGCCGCGGTCACCCTGCACAATCAAGCCGCCCGCGGGCCAGTGGGGGAAACGCTGAAGCCACGCCACCGCCTGCTGATTGGCGGAGCTGATCATAAAATGTTCGGCGTCATAGCAGGTCGCGCGACCAAACGGAAAAACCATTTGCGGGGTGGGCACGGCGGGCCTATGTTTTTTTAAGATAGTAATAGGGGCTGGCTTTATATTGGCGCACCAGAAAACGCAGCACAACGCCCAACACAGCCGCCAGCGGCACCGCAATTAACACACCCACAAACCCCAGCAAGGCGCCGCCCGCAAAAATGGCGAACATAATCCACACCGGATGCAGCCCCACCCTATCACCCACCAATTTGGGGGTCAGGAAATATCCCTCAATCACCTGGCCCACCACAAAAACCATCAACACCGAAAACACAGGCCACGCCCCCTCAAACTGCAGCAGCGCCAGAATAAGACTGATCACCCAGCCAAACGTGGTGCCCACATAAGGAATGAACGACAAAACACCCGCCGTAATGCCCACCACAGCGCCGTAATCCAGGCCTGTCAGCGAAAGGCCCACGGCATAAAAGGTGCCAAGGAACATGCACACCAGCGCCTGCCCGCGCACAAAGCCGGCCAGCGTGTTATCGATGTTCTGCAGCTCGACCACAATCATATCGTGCTGACCGCGGGGGATGATATCATCAACCGCCGCCACAAAATGGGGCCAGTCGCGCATCAGATAAAACGCGACCACAGGCGTGACCACCAGCAGCATCAGCAAATCGAAAATCGCCATGCCGCCCGACAACACATGCCGCAACACGGCGCCCACCCAGCTGACAACATCGCCCGCATATTGGGTCATGGCGCCTTCAATTTTTTGCAAATCGTGCGGTGATAAATGCGCCAGCCATTCGTTGATGAGCGGCTGAAAATGGTTTCGAATGCGCGTGGCATAGCCAGGAATAGCGCCCACCAGCTCGACCAGCTGTGCATTAATCAGCGGCAGCACCAGCGCCGAGACCAAAACAACCAGCAGCGTGAACGCCAGCAGAATAATCAGCGCCGCAAACCCGCGCCCCATGTTAAAGCGGCCCAAAGCATTGACCGCAGGATTAAGGAAATAGGCAATGGCCAGCGCCGCCACAAACGGCAGCAGCATGGGCGAAAGCGCCCACACCACCAGAATAAAAACAACCAGCGCAATCAGCCAAAATCGGGCGTTTTGGGCGGGCGTCATCAATTAATCCCCACAACATCCTGCCCCACCAGCTGCCATGTGCCATCGGTGCGGCTTTGGCCCAGCGTCAGCTGCGATTGCTGCAATTGTTCTTGCAAACGATACAACTCGCCCTGAAACGCCAGCTCGACCACCACCTGATTGCGCGTAAAGGCAATGACCTGAACCTTATCAATGGCGCTAATATCCATCAGCTGCCGCTGGATTTTCTGCCACGCCAGCACATCACTGATGGGCACATTCACCAGCATGCGGGCCGAGGGGCCGGCTGGTTTTTGCGTCGCCACCATCCACGCTTTCGCCAACTGATCGCGCACTTCTTTGGCGCTGGCCTCTATCTGCAATGTCAGCGGCGCGTCAGTTAAATTCATGGTGCTGCCACCCGTGGGCACGCCGTTGGCCCCAAAGCGCAGCAGCTGCAAACGTTTGGCCTTGGTGCCGTCATCGTCCAACTGCAACAGCGGCACAATAATGCCGCTGGCGCCATAGCCGCTGGCAGCTTTCGCCAGCGCTTCTCTGTTCTCAGATAAAATATCTTTGGCGCTAATGGTGCTGGCCGCCGTCAAATCATTCGGCGGCACAATCAGCGGCACCAGCGATTCCTGCGTATCCATGTGCGCCCAGGCCTCGTACCACGGCGTCACTTCTTCCCACAAAATGTTGCGCCCGCCCTGCTGCACCACCGGCAGCACCAGCACAGGGGGGCTGCGCGTATCGGTGTATGTGGCGGCCTTGCCGGCCAGCATATCGCGCACGGGGTCGGGCTTGAAGCGCACATTCAGCGTGGCCAGATATCGCACGGCCGAGGCTTTTTCCTTCACAATCTCAAAATCCTGCACCAGCGCGGCAATGGTGGCCCCATCCAGCGGGCTGATGTCATAGGTGCTGCCCAAACGCTCCATCAGCTGTTGCAGGGCCAAGCGCTGACCTTCAGCAATGGCCTGATCGCGCGCGGTGGCCGCATTCTCGGCCGCCACATCGACCTGAACATTGCTGACCTGAAACAGCACACCATCGTGATTGTTTTGCGCAACCGCGGGCAGAGCCAGCATGAGCAGAAGCAAGGCCAATTGACCTTGTCGAAGGGCATACCTAAACATAACAGTAAAAATAAGAGGAACCCCATGCCAACGCAAGCCGCCACCCAAACTGCCCACCACGATGCCTATGCCGCCTCGGGCGTTGATGTGGATGTGGGCAATGCGGTGGTCGAAGCAATCAAGCCGCTGGCCAAAACCACGCGCCGCACGGGGGCCGATGCCGATTTGGGCGGGTTTGGCGCCTTGTTCGATTTGAAAGCGTGTGGCTACCGCGATCCCATTCTGGTCACCACCACCGATGGCGTGGGCACCAAATTAAAAGTTGCCGCCGCCACCAACATGCTGGAAGGCGTAGGCCAAGACCTGGTGGCCGTGTGCGTGAATGATCTGATCGCGCAAGGGGCCGAACCCCTTTTGTTTCTCGATTACTATGCCAGCGGAAAATTGACGGTGGAAAACGCCCGTCGTCTTGTCAGCGGCATGGCGGCCGGGTGTCGCGAAGCCGGCTGCGCGCTGGTGGGCGGCGAAACGGCCGAGATGCCCGGCATTTACAACGGCGATGATTTTGATCTGGCAGGCTTTGCCCTGGGCGCGGTCGAGCGCGAGGCCGTGCTGCCGCGCGCCGATGTCAATGAAGGCGATGTGATTATTGGCGTGGCCTCCAGCGGGTTGCACAGCAATGGCTATTCGCTGGTGCGGCGCATTTTGGCCGAACAACACCTTTCCTATGATTCCGCCTGCCCCTTTGATACGCAGGAAAGTCTGGCCAGCTATCTGCTGCGCCCCACGCGCATTTATGTGAAAAGCGCGCTGGCGGCGGTGCGTGCGGGGGCCAAGGCCATTGCCCATATCTCAGGCGGCGGTTTTATCGATAATATGCCGCGCGTCATTCCTGATTCACTGAACATTCGCCTTGATATCACCAGCTGGCCCATGCCGCCCGCCTTTGTGTGGCTGCACAAAAACGGCCCTGTTTCGGGGGTCGATATGGTGCGCACCCTTAATTGCGGAATTGGTTTAACGGTTGTCTCTGCGCCCGAAAATGCGGGGGCGGTTGAGCAGGCCTTTGCCGCGTATGGCGATAAAACCTGGCGCATTGGCCGCATGGTGGCCCCCACCCCAGGCGCCCCTCGCGTGCAGATTGATAACCTGACCAAGGTTTTTTCGTGAACCGCAGCCGCGTTGCCGTCATCATCAGCGGGCGGGGCAGCAACCTTTTGGCCCTGCTTCAGGCGGCGGCCGACCCCGCCTTCCCGGCTGGCATTGACCTGGTCATCAGCAACCGGCCACAGGCGGCGGGCTTAATGTTTGCCAAACAATTCAACATTCCTGCCCAAGTTATTGATCACACAAACTTTCCCGATAAAGCTTCATTTGAAGCAACACTTCATGATGCCCTGATAACGGCACATATTGAATGGATTTGTCTGGCGGGTTTTATGCGTATTTTGTCGGCGCCCTTTATTGAAAAATGGCGGGGGAGAATCCTGAACATCCACCCATCCCTGCTGCCGGCCTTTCCGGGGCTGCACGTGCACGAACAGGCCCTGGCGGCGGGGGTGAAATTTTCGGGCTGCACGGTGCATTATGTGGAAGCCGGGGTGGATACCGGCAAAATTATTGATCAGGCCGTTGTCCCCGTGTTGCCCCACGATACGGCCGAATCGCTGGCCGCCCGCGTGCTAGAGGCCGAGCACATGCTTTATCCCGCGGCCTTGGCGCAGATTATTTCTTTGGCGAATGCTCATCAGGTTTGATCAACACCTCAGTGTAATGTTTCAGAAACAACGTGTCATTCCGGCGCATGCCGAAATCCATGGACAAAACGTGAGGCAAAAAAATGGGAAAAAAACTTGATTTCCGCTTTCGCGGGAATGATACATTATGTTAAGTGTTGATACACTCAGAATATAAGGAGTATCCACCATGTCATCACCACCCACCCCCCAACAACTCCAAGCCACGATGAACGAGCTTCTGCCCCGCGCGCAAGCTGGGTGGCAATTTTTCTTGAAGGCCACGGTGGTGGGCTGCGGCGGCGTGGCCGTGCTGCTGCTGGGCCTGCTGCTGCTGGTTTAAGGTCGAACTCAACTGAACAGGAGCGTTGATCACGTTAACACGATCGTCATCCCCGTCCCCGCCTGCGCGAGGACAGGCTCCGGCGGGGATCCATTCATCCACTCGCACTTGTTTCTGGGCATGGATTCCCGCCTTCGCAGGAAGGACGTGTTTTTGATGTTGATTAAGCCCCACTATGATAGGGATAGGGCTTACTTTTCACTAACCCACAATCTCTGTCTGGCTGAAGAAAAACGCAATTTCGTTTCTGGCGTTTTCTAAACTGTCGCTGCCGTGCACCGAATTCGCCTCAATGCTTTCGGCAAATTCCTTGCGCACGGTGCCGGGGGCGGCGTTGGCGGGGTTGGTGGCGCCCATCACCTCACGATTTTTGGCCACGGCGTTTTCGCCCTGCAGCACCTGCACCACCACAGGGCCAGAGACCATAAACTGACACAAATCGTTATAAAACGGACGATCTTTGTGAACGGCATAAAAAGCCTGGGCCATGGCCAGGGTCATGTGCAGGCGTTTTTGGGCCACCACGCGCAGGCCCGCCTCCTCAAACTTGGCAATAATTTTGCCGGTCAGGTTGCGACGGGTGGCATCGGGCTTGATGATGGAGAGGGTTTGTTCGGTGGCCATGTTTTTTTCTCGTGTCTGTTGCTCACGCCGCTTATAACACAGGCGGGGGCGCTGGCAAGGGCGGTTGGCAGACACAAAAAAATGCCTATACTGCCGCCATGACAAGTCACCTTTACCGCGATATCGAGCGCCGCGGGCTGATGCTGGTGCTCTCCTCACCCTCGGGGGCCGGAAAAACCACCATCTCGCGCCTTTTGCTGGAACAAGATAAAAACCTGCAACTGTCTATTTCAGTCACCACGCGCCCCAAACGCCCCGGCGAGACCCACGGGCTGGATTACAGTTTTGTCGATACGGCCACCTTCAACCGCATGGCCGAAAAAAACGAACTGCTAGAACACGCCAAGGTTTTTGGCCACTATTACGGAACACCCCGCGGGCCGGTTGAAACCTGCCTTTCGGCCGGGCACGATATTTTGTTTGATATCGATTGGCAGGGCACGCAGCAGCTGGCCGAACGCATGCGTCAAGATTTGGTCAGCATTTTTATTCTGCCCCCCAGCTGGAGCGAGCTGGAACGCCGCCTGCAAGCGCGCGCACAAGATGAAGCCCGTGAAATTGCCAACCGCATGAGCAAAGCCGCCGATGAAATGAGCCACTGGCAAGAATATGATTATGTTATCATCAACGAAGACCTGGAAGTCAGCCTTTACAGTGTGCGCAGCATCTTGCACGCCGAGCGGCTGAAACGCAGCCGCCAACGCGGCCTCTATGACTTTGTGAAAAACCTGAAGGAGGGGAATTGAGCAGACTCTCTTTTAAGAGATAATCTTTCAAGTGGATTCTGTGTGCCCCTTATCCTGCACCAAGAAATTTGTGTTCTCAATCATGGTGCCCCAGGAGGGACTTGAACCCCCACACCCGCAAAGGTAGTAGATTTTGAGTCTACCGCGTCTACCATTCCACCACTGGGGCGCACCGGGCCGCATGGGCCGCTGGCTTGATGCTTATAGCGGCCGCGGATGGCCTGATCAAGGCGAAAGAAAAAGCGGTTGTTGGGGTACCTGTGATACAGGTGCTGGGCCTAACCCTGCTCGCCTACCATGGCAAAATGTGTTTTGAGGGCGGTGAAAGCCTGGTTGATGATTTTGATTTTATCTTCGGCGGCGCGGCTGCCGCCGTTCGCATCGGGGTGGTGGCGCTTCACCAGTTTTTTATACTGTGTTTTCATCTCCTCCACACTCGCGTCTGCCTCCAACTCCAGCACCGCCAGCGCTTCGATAATATGCGGGGGCGGGCGCGTGGCCGAGGGGGGCGGCGCCTCGTACGGGGCGCGGGCATGCATGCCATCGCCAAAAAATTCGGCGCGCATTTTGTGGCGCATCTCTTCCTCGCGCTGCTGCCAGTTGCCGCCCATGGGCCATGTCTCGCGCTGCCAGACCGTATCAAACTTGATGGCCTGTTCAATCTCAGACGTGTTCATGCCGGCATAAAAATCCCACGCTTGGTTATAGGCGCGCACATGATCGAGGCAGAACCAGTAATAATCGTACAGCGTGGCGCGGCTTTTGGGGGCCTTATAAAGGCCGGCGTCGGCGCAGCCCGGATGATCGCAGCCTTTCACGGTGGTGGGGCGATCCATGCCAAACAGGCTGGCGTATTTGGCCTTGATATCGGCGTCCATAGCCCATTATGCTAGGGCACACAGGCGTAAACAAGTGTTGAGAGACAGGGGGTGCCATGAAAAATATTCCGCTTGACGTAGGACAGCAGGAATCATCACCCGGTTCGCCCTTGGGCCCGGCATTGTGCCCGCCCTTGGGGCCCTTGGGCCAAAAAATTTATGCAAAATTGCACGAAAGTCTGGCCCCCCTTGGCATGCATCTGCGCGATGACAGCCACCATCACATCGGCCACGCGGGCAACCCCGATGGCAAGGGCGAGACGCATTTTTTATTGCACATGACGGCCGAAAAATTTCGCGGACTTTCGCGCGTGCAGCGCCAGCGACTGGTGCATGCCGTGCTGGCCCAAGAGATGGCCGGGCCTCTGCACGCCCTCAGCATGCAACTGTATGCGCCCGATGAGGCGGGTGAGCAAAAAATACCACAGTAGGGCATAAAACTGTAGGTAGTTATTTATTAAGACTACACGCATAGGTTGTATTTGTGATAGTTATACAGTTAACTGGAGGATAACCCATGCAAACAGCTCATGCCACCGTCACGCCCCTTCCCCCCCGTCATGCCGATCATGGCATGCTGGCCACGCCCATTCCGCGCATTCGGGGGCGCAGCAGCTTGCTCAGCAAAAACGTGATGATTGCGGGCCACCGCACCAGCATGCGGCTGGAGCCGGAGATGTGGGAGGCGCTGGCCGATATTGGTCTGCGCGAACGCGCCAATGTGCATGAAATTTGCACGGCGGTGGCCGCCCGCAAGCACCCCGATGCCAGTTTAACCGCCGCCATTCGGGTGTTCATTATGGCCTATTTCCGGGCCGCCGCCACGCACGAAGGCCACACCCGCGCCGGCCACGGCGCAGGGCTGCCGGTGTTGAACGAAACCCACGAACGCATAAAAATGCGTTAGGCTGTATCGACAATTAAGCTCACGGGTTGATAAGAAAAATCGTCATTCCGGCGAAAGCCGGAATCCATGGACAAAAAGAGACATAAAAAATAAGCAAAAAACTGGATTCCCGCTTTCGTGGGAATGACATGTGTTTTTCAATATGATCAGGACAGATTAAAGTTGAACACCCCTAACTTTTTTCACTTTTTTTCTTCAAAACATATTCCAGCTTTTTCAGAGCCAGTTGTTCCAGGTCTTGCATGCGCACGTTGGCGGGGCCCTGCACCACCACCTCGGTCAGGGTTTGCGTATCCATGGCCACAAGGCGGATGATGTTGCCTGTGCGTTTGGCCTCAAAAATCACCTCGTGCATAGGGAAAGTTTAACGTCAAAACTCACTGAAATAAAGAACTTTTATCGCCGCACATTCCATAACAAAAGCAACAGGGGTGTTACAATAAAAGCAAGACAGCGCGCACGGCAAAACGCAGCGCGTTTAAGGCGGCGGCCTACCCGCCCTATTCAACCCTGCGGGTCGATGTTATGGTGCTGGCGCCTTGGCGCTGGCCACAACATATTCACCATGCATGGGAAGGTGCGGCATGACCAAAACAATCGCCATTCAAATGGATCATCCCTCGCGCCTCAACCCCGCCAGCGATACCACCATGGCGCTGATCGAGGCGGGGCAAAAACACGGCTTTGTTTTTTATCATTATCAAACCGAAGGCCTGCAATATGCGAACAATGGCCAGTGCCTGGCGCGGGCAAAGCCCATCACCGTTGATTTGGGAAAAATCCCCTATTATGCCGAAGGAGCTGATATCCCGCTCGATCTGCGCACGGTCGATCTTATCCTTATTCGCCAAGACCCGCCGTTTGATATGGATTATGTGGCCACCAGTTATGTGCTGGAACAACTGGCGGCGCAGGGCGTGCGTGTGCTGAACGGCCCGCGCGCCGTGCGGGTGGGTGATCATAAAATTCCGCAAGAACCCTTTGCCGATCTGATGCCACCCACGCTGATTACGCGCGATGCCGCGGCCATTCGGGCCTTTTGGCACCAGCATGGCGAGATTGTCATCAAACCCCTTTATGGTCACGGCGGGCAGCAGGTTTTCCACCTGACGCGCGATGCCGATAATTTATCCAGCCTTCTGGAATTGTTTGGCGCGTATCAAAAAGCGCCGCTGATTGCGCAACAATTTCTGCCCCAGGTGCGCACCTGCGATACGCGGATCTTGTTGTTGAACGGCGATGTGCTGGGCGTGCTGGGGCGGCGGCCGCAGGCGGGGCAGATCCGGTCGAACCTGGCATCGGGCGGCACGGCCGAAGCCACCACGCTGACAGCGCCGCAGCAAAAAATTGTGGCGCGTCTGGCGCCGTGGCTGCGGCAGCAAAAAATTTATCTGGCGGGGGTTGATGTGATTGGCGATTATCTGACCGAAATTAATGTGACCAGCCCCACAGGCTTTCGCGCGGTCGATAAATTAAACGGCTGGGCGGGCGACAACACCTGCGCCGCCAAGTTTTGGCACAACATGGTGTGGTAGGCATGGCCTCTCAGCTTGCTAAAATTCGCACGGTTGCTTTTCAGGGGGTCGAGGCTGTGCCGGTCGATGTGCAGGTGCTCATCTCGCCGGGTGTGGTGGCGCTTTCTCTGGTGGGGTTGCCCGACAAAGCCGTGGCCGAAAGCCGCGAGCGTGTGCGGGGTGCCTTGCAGGGGCTTGGTCTGGCGCTGCCGGCCAAACGCATCACCATCAACCTGGCGCCGGCCGATTTGCAAAAGGAAGGCAGTCATTATGATCTGCCCATCGCCCTGGCCATGCTGGGCGCCATGGGCGTGCTGCCCGCCAGCGACGTGGCCGAATATTTTGCGCTGGGTGAATTATCGCTGGATGGTGCCATCACGCAGGTGTCGGGCGTTTTGCCGGCGGCCATTGCCGCGAACACGCACCACGCGGGGCTGATTTGTCCTGCCGCCAACGGGGCTGAGGCCGTGTGGGCGGGCGATGACATGCGCGTGCTGGCGCCGGCCACGCTTTTGTCGCTTGTCAATCATTTCAAAGGCAGCCAGGTATTATCGCGCCCTGTGGTGGCGGCGGCGAATGATCATCGCGCCGTGCCCGATTTGCGCGATGTGAAGGGACAAGAAACAGCGAAGCGCGCGTTGGAGGTGGCGGCAGCCGGCGGACATCATATGCTGATGATCGGGCCACCCGGCGCTGGCAAAAGCATGCTGGCCAGCCGTTTGCCGGGCATTCTGCCGCCACTCACGGCCGCGGAGGCGCTGGAGGTGACGATGATCCATTCGCTGGCGGGGCAACTGCCCGAAGGCCAGCTGGTGCGCGCACGCCCTTATCGTGATCCGCACCATTCCGCCAGCTTGCCCGCATTGGTGGGCGGGGGCCTGCGCGCCAAGCCGGGGGAAATTTCCCTGGCGCATCAGGGTGTATTGTTTTTGGATGAGCTGCCCGAATTTCAGCGCTCCACATTAGAAGCGTTGCGACAACCCCTTGAGACAGGAAAAATTATGGTGGCGCGCGCCAACTATCACATCACCTATCCTGCGCGCGTGCAGCTGGTGGCGGCCATGAACCCGTGCCGATGCGGCTATTTGGCCGATCCCACCCGCACCTGCGGCCGGGCACCGCAGTGCGGCACCGATTATCAGGCCCGCATTTCTGGCCCGCTGCTTGATCGGTTTGATATTCAGCTGGATGTCACCGCCGTGCAGGTGCATCAGCTGGCCGAGCCTGCCAGCGGCGAAACATCGGCGGTGGTGGCGGCGCGTGTGGCCAGAGCGCGCATGGTGCAGCAGCAGCGTTATGCCGGCACAGGCGTGGCGCTGAATGCCGTGGCCGATGGCGAGGTACTGGAACAATGCGCGCGCCCCGATGACGCGGGCCAGCAACTGTTAAATGCGGGGGTAGAGAAAATGAAACTGTCGGCGCGCGGGTATCATCGCATCATGCGCGTGGCGCGCACGCTGGCCGATTTAGACGGCAGCGATGGCGTGAGGCGCCTCCACATCGCCGAGGCGCTGGGCTTCAGGCGGGGGTAGCGTGATTGGTTGCATTGGGTTGAAGTGAAATTGCTCAGACGCAAAAAAAGAGAAAGAAAACTGAAGCCCCTGCCCCCGCCTGCGCGAGGGTAAACTCTGGCAGGGGCCCATCACACATCAGTCGCTTCTTGTGTTTTATGCGGGTGATGGGTGCCTGCTTTCGCAGGCACGGCCGTGTTATTGTTTGCAGTGTAAGTGGTCGCAAAATCTCAACCTAACGCGCGGTGCCTGTTTCCCCCAACACCAAACGCCACAGCAAGGCATCGATGCGTTTCAGGCCACGGCGATAATAGGCCAGGCGCTGACCGAACAAGGCAAACTCGAACTGCTGATAAAGGCCAATGGCTGCTTGATTATCGGCCGCCACTTCCAACAGCACCTGCATAAAGCCGCGCGCGCGCAAAACATCGATAAGTTTTTTCAGCATCTGCCGCGCGATGCCACGGCGTTGATAGGCAGGATCCACCGCCAGCATGATGATCTCGGCCTCTATCCCCAAATCTTGATACAATAAAAAGCCTGCCGGTTTGCCATCCACCATCGCCAGCCACCCCGCACGACCAGAGGCGGCCAGGGCACTGGTCATTTCATAACTTGGCCAGGCAGCGGCGGCATCGGCCCGTTTGTGAATGTCGGCGCACACACGATCATCGTTGGCAAAAAGGGGGCGCAGGTCGGCCACCTTGGGTTCTGGCGCTGATGTTGTGATGGGGGGCAGATCGGCAGAGAAAGGCGGCGCGTTGTCCATCTTCTCAAGCGCGCGCATTAACGATGGGGTTGGCGAAAGCGGGTCCGCAGCTGACATCGGGCGCGCGGCCATAGAGGGGTGTGGCGGGGTGCCGGGCAAAGGCTTCTTCGCCAAGGGTGCTGGCGTAGGCCGCGCTGGCGGCAGTCTCAGCGGATCCGGCGCAGGTTGCGCGCCCGCCGTTTTGGGTGATTGCAGAATGTAATGCCGCGTCATCGGTGACCAGGTGCCAAGGGTTGCCGCCATAAGTGTGCATGATTTGGGGCAGAGTCAGCAAATGCATTGTGTCATCGGCCGGGTGGCAAAACAGTTCATCGCGGCGCGATTGCAACACCACCACCCGTCGGGCGCCTTCTGGCACATCCAGGGGCATGGTGTGGTAAAGATGCAGCCGGTTAAGCCCCAGCGCCGGAATATTCAGCGCCACCGAAAGCCCCAGCACCGTGGCAAGCCCCAGCCGAATACCCGTAAAACTGCCGGGCCCCCGCAAGGCCACCACACGGGCCAGCTGGTTGTAATGTGTGTGATTGTTTTGAAGAAACAGCCCCAGCAGGGGGAGAAGTTGCGCATCGTGCCCGCGGGTGATGGCGTGGTGTTCGTGCGCCACCACATGCCCCCCCCGCGCCAGCGCAAACGACAACCCGCCTGAGATGGTGTTGATAGCAAGAGTTGGCATGCCTCTCAGTTATCGATGATCAGTCATCAAGGCGCAAGACCAATGATCATGCCAGACCCCATGAATGTTGATGAACTGAGGGTGAACCCAAGACACTGTCCCGCATTTATTCGGGCCAAGGCCCAGTTGCACGGGCGCCGGCTTTGCCTTACACCCATCGCATGGAAAAACACCACACCGACGTGATTATTGTGGGCGCGGGGCCTGTGGGCCTTTTTGCCGTGTTCGAGCTTGGCCTTTATGATATGAAGGCTCATCTGGTTGATATTTTAGACAAACCCGGTGGCCAGTGCGCCGAGCTTTACCCCGAAAAACCCATTTATGATATCCCCGCCATTCCTGTGTGCACGGGGGCCGAGCTGGTGGCGCGGTTGATGGAGCAAATTAAACCCTTTCACCCCACCTTTCATCTGGGGCAGATGGCCGAAAAGCTGGAAAAAACGCCCGAAGGAAAATGGCAGCTGACCACCGATGCCGGCACCGTTCTGGAAGCGCCTGTGGTGGTGATTGCGGCCGGCGGGGGCAGTTTTATGCCCAAAAAACCGCCCCTGAAAAACATTGAAGCGTTTGAAGGACAAAGCGTTTTTTATGCCGTGCGCAAGCGTGAGAATTTTAGGGGCAAAAACATTGTGGTGGCAGGCGGGGGCGATAGCGCGCTCGATTGGGCGCTCAACCTTCAGCCCCTCGCGGGCCGCATCACCCTGTTGCACCGGCGTGATGATTTTCGTGCCGCCCCCGACAGTGTGGGCAAAATGCGCGAGATGGTGGCCGAAAAGAAAATGGACCTGGTCATCGCCCAGCTGCTGGATGTGAAAGGCGATGGCGGGCAGCTCTCATCGCTGGTGGTGAAGCCCGAGGGGGCCGAGGCCTATGATGTGGCGTGCGATACGCTGCTGGCCTTTTATGGCCTGACCATGAAGCTGGGACCTGTGGCCAATTTTGGTCTGAACCTGCATGAAAACCTCATCCCCGTAAACACGGCCGACTTTGAAAGCAGCGAGGCGCGCATTTTTGCCATTGGCGATATTAACGCCTATCCGGGCAAGCTGAAGCTGATTTTATCGGGCTTTCACGAAGCGGCGCTGATGGCCAAAAAGGCCTTTGCCTATGTGTACCCCGATCGCAAATATCGCTTTCAATATACCACCAGCAGTTCTGACCTTCAGAATAAGCTGGGGCTTGAAAAAGCGGCCTGAGATGGTAAGGAAACATAAGCCAAGGATACGCGCATGAAAATCATCGTTACCGATATGGATGGAAAAAGTCACGAGCTGCCCGCCGAAGAGGATTGGAGCGTGATGGAAATTATCCGCGATCATGGCATTCCCATTCTGGCCCAGTGCGGGGGCAGCTGCGCCTGCGCCACATGCCATGTCTATGTCGATGCCGCGTGGCAAGATAAGCTGCCGGAAGCGAATGAGGAAGAAATCGGCATGCTGGATGGCGCCTTTGATGTGCAAAAAAACTCGCGCCTGGCCTGCCAGATTGTGTTTAATTCATCGCTGGATGGTCTGACGCTGACCCTGGCCCCCGGATCGGTTTAAGATACTTGCCCTTCGGTGGCTTTCCCTGCACAACAGGGACATGGAAGAAACAGGCTATGATTTGCGCGATCAGAAAAACGCCCTGCGTGAGCAGGCGCGCGAGAAACGCGCCGGCCTTCATGCCGCCAACCCCTATGCCGGCGAGCAATTTCGTGATGTTTTTTTAACCCACATTCGCCCGCCAAAGGGCACGGTGGTTTCAAGTTACGCCCCCCACGGCACCGAGCTGCCGACAAGCCCCCTCAACCTCGCCCTGCATAACATGGGTTACACGCTGTGCCTGCCCGTGGTGCTCAGCCGCGGGCACGCCCTGGCCTTTCGCAAATATGAACCCGCCATGAAGCTGGACAAAGGCCTTCTAAGCGTGCTGGAGCCGCCGGCCACCAGCCCCATTGTGCTGCCTGAAATGATTTTGGTGCCGCTTTTGGCCTTTAACCGCCAGGGTTTCAGGCTGGGCTATGGCGGCGGATATTACGACCGCACCCTCACCCTGTTGCGGCGCGAACGCAAGGTGCTGGCCGTGGGCGTGGCCTATGCCGGACAAGAATATGCCGATGTGCCCGTGGGTTATACCGATGCCCCGCTGGACTGGGTGGTGACCGAGCTGTTCGCCCTGCCGCTTTCAAAAAAATAACGCGCCATCACCACGCCTTGGCCAAGAATCTGCCTCAATTAAGGGGTAGCGTGATCCTCAACCTGCTGTCGCAGGGATCAACCCTAAGGAGAATAAAATGCGTGAATTGCTGTTAACCGCCCTGGCTCTGGCCGTTGTTCTGGCTCCTGCCGCCAATGCCATGGAACACGAAGGCAAAAAAGAAGAAGCCCCTGTGGCCGCTGAAGGCACAGCTGCTCCTGCTGCTGATGCCGTTGTAGAAACCACCACCACCGGTGGCGACGTGAAAACGGAAGAAGCCAAACCTGTTGAAGGCGACATGAAAGCCGACGAAGGTAAAAAAGAAGAACACAAAGAAGAAGGCAAGCACTAAGCTTTTTTCTTCTTGATGAGGCGGGCGCGGCACTTCACCGCGCCCGTTTTTTTTGTGCTTTTATGATGGTGTCCGCGCGTAAGGGTCTATCGGCCTTGAGAGGGGGGAAAAAGAACACTGCTGTGCCTGCGGAAGCAGGCACCCATCACCCGCATGAAATACAAAACGCCGCGCATGGGTGATGGGCCCCTGCCAGAGTTTACCCTCGCGCAGGCGGGGGCAGGGGCTTCAGTCTTTTTTCTATTCTTGTTCTTGTTTGTTATCGGCAATCCATCAATTCTCGCTGAGGCCTATCCTGGCGAAGACGGGAACGGACATGATGCGCTTCCGTTGTTCATTTTACACAACATTCAATAGCGTTTTAACTTGAGCGCATGACACATCATTTCCTAAAAATCGCCACGTGGAATATCAATTCGGTGCGGGCGCGGCTGCCGCTGCTACTGGCATGGTTGCAGCAGCACAAGCCCGATGTGCTGATGCTTCAGGAAATCAAGTGCGAGCACGCGGTTTTTCCGTTTCTTGAGATCGAGGCGATGGGATACACCGCCCTGGTGCATGGCCAAAAATCATACAACGGCGTGGCGATCCTTAGCACACATCCCATACAGGAAAAAAGCCGAAGCCTGATAAGCGAGGATAATGAACCCGCGCGTTTTTTGTGCGCCGAGATTGAGGGCGTGGATTGTATGAACATTTATGCGCCCAACGGCAACCCGCGCATGGATGATGCAGGCCTTACCGAAAAATTCCGCTATAAGCTGC
This sequence comes from Alphaproteobacteria bacterium, assembly GCA_009927055.1. GTDB lineage: Bacteria > Pseudomonadota > Alphaproteobacteria > UBA9219 > RFNS01 > RFNS01. The sequence goes on from RFNS01000297.1 coordinate 36,049, forward strand.
GGTGGTATGCGGCGCTGGTGGCCGATGTTCAACAACGTCTGTCGCAGCATCGCGCCGTGGTGCTGGCGGGCGATTATAATATTATTCCAGAAGCGGTGGACGCCGCCAACGCCGCGGCGTGGGAAGGCGATGCGCTGTACGTGCCCGAGGTGCGCAAACAATGGCGCCACCTGATGAACTTAGGCTTATACGATGCGTGGCGCACCCTGCACGGCACACAGCAGGCTTATACGTTCTGGGATTATCAGGCCGGCGCCTTTCAGCGCGATGATGGCATTCGTATCGATCATTTTTTGCTGACGCCATCACTGGCCGATCGTTTGGAAAATTGCACCATTCACCGCGAGATGCGCGCGAAAGAAAAAGCCTCAGACCACGTGCCGGTGATGATCAGCCTTGGTGCTTGATCTGCACCAGGCCCAGCATAAAGGCCGTAAAACCCAGCTGAATACCCGTCACAATGGCGGTGGCCGCCAGCAGCAAAATACGCATGATGTGGCTGTAGTTGAGGGCGCCAAAATTGGCCATGCGCCATTCGTGCGCGCACCACAACACGCCGCCAAACCCCACACACAACATGGCGGCCGCCACCAGCAGCAACCGTTCGGTTGACAGAAGATCAAGCATGCGGTTGAGCGAGGGATGGGGCGGCAGAATGCCGCTGGCCACAGCGCTGGCCCGCGCAATCATGCCGAAGCTGAGCGCCTGCACCCCCACCATGATGCTGAGCGTGGCCACAAGCATGGAATGAAGATCGAGGCCCACGCCCTCGGCGATCATGAACGGCCCCGGCAGAATAAGGGCCGACAAAAGCCCGCCCAGCACCACCAACGCCAAACCAGGATAAAGATAAAGCCAGCGCGGCGAATAAAGCAGCAGAAAACGCAAATGCCGCCACCCATCGCGCCAGGTGCGCAGGTGCGATTGGCGCGCGGGATGCGGCGGCAACAGCTTGACCGGCACTTCATCGATGATCAGTTGCGACAGGGCGGCGCGCACAATCATTTCACTGGCAAATTCCATGCCCGTGGTGCGCAGGTTGAGCGCCAAAATTTTTTCACGATCAAACCCGCGCAGACCGCAGTGAAAATCGCCAATCTTTAATCCAAAAAACAAACGCCCCAGCCACGAAAGAACCGGATTGCCAAGATATTGGTGCAACAACGGCATGGCCCCTTTGGCAATGCCGCCCTTAAAACGGTTACCCACCACCATGTCGGCGCCGGCCTGAAGGCGGGCCAGCATGGCCGCGCCATCCATAAAATCATAGGTGCCATCGGCATCGGCCATGATCACATAACGCGCGCGCGCCGCCGCAATGCCCGCCATCAGCGCCGCACCATAGCCGCGTGTGGCCACCGGCACCACGCGGGCGCCCGCCGCTTCGGCAATCGCCTGCGATCCATCGGTGCTGCCGTTATCGGCCACAATCACTTCGCCGCTGAGGCCCAGTGTCTCGATCAACTGAAAGGCGCGTTGAATGCACACCCCCAGCGTTCGGGCTTCGTTCAGACACGGCATAAGAAGGGCGAGGGTGGCGGTCATTGTGATCGTGGTGAGAATACTATAGTGATGATAACAGGAAAGATCACGCAACCAGAAATCACATGTTCCAACTGGCCCTTCAAATGTTATTTGGCGATCGTGGCAAATATATCGCCCTGGTGCTGGGCATTACCTTTGCCGCGCTGATTATGACCCAGCAACCATCAATTTTTCTGGGCCTCATGACGCGCACCTATGCCTATATCGAGAATTTGCGTCTGCCCGATATTTGGGTGATGGACCCCGGCATTGAATTTGTGGAAGAAAACAAACCCATGCGCGATACCGACTTGCAGCTGGTGCGCGGGGCGCCGGGTGTGGCGTGGGCCGTGCCGCTGCACAAAAGCCTGATCACGGCGCGTCTACCCGATGGCAACCGCCGTCTGATTGATTTAAGCGGGCTGGATGATGCCACGCTGGTGGGTGCGCCCGCGGTGATGATTGAAGGACGCATTGATGATTTGCGCCGTGCCGATGCGATTATCGTCGATGCCGAAGCCGCGCGAAACAGGCTGGCGTTTATTGACCCCATCACCAACAAAAAGCGCGGCGTGCGCGTGGGCGATGTGCTGGAAGTGAACGACAAGCGCGCGCTGGTGGTGGGCATTAGCAAGGCCGTGCGAACCTTTACCGTGCAGCCGCTTGTTTACACAACCTATAGTCGCGCCATTGCGTGGGTGCCGCCGCAGCGGCGCATGCTTTCTTATATTCTGGTGAAGGCGCAAGGGAACCCCGATGATGTGGCCAAAAGCATTACGCAGCGCACGGGGTTGAAGGCCATGACTGCCGACGATTTTAAGTGGGCCAACCTGAATTATTGGATGAAAAACACCGGCATTCCCATCAACTTTGGCATTTCGGTAATGCTGGGTTTTCTGGTGGGTGCGGCCATTGCGGGGCAAACTTTTTTCAGTTTCGTGCGCGAGAATTTGAAACAGTTCGCCGCGTTGAAGGCCATGGGCATGAGCCATGCGCGTCTGGCCGGCATGGTGATGGTGCAGGCCCTGACCGTGGGGTTGATTGGTTATGGTTTTGGCGTGGGCCTGACAGCCGCCTTTGGCCTGCGCATGAAGGACAGCGTGCTGGCGTTTTATTTCCCCTGGCAGCTGATGCTGTTTTCGCTGGCGGGCGTGCTGCTGATCATTACGGTTTCGGCCCTAATTGCCATGCGCACCATTTTCAAGGTCGATGCGGCCGAGGTGTTTCGGACTTAGGCCCCTGATAACTTAACAGCCTATAGCGGTTTTGCCGTCAACACTCGTGGATACCAGCTAAGTAGAGAAACCCTTACACCGTTACTTTTAATCTCAACACGTCTCCCTGCATGTTGAAGAATCGTATTCTGCACATCTGCAGAGTTAGTTTTCAAGTGCCACCAGTCATCAGTATTTTCAAAAACACCGCAGTCTTTTGTATAGACAAGAAACTTGCTTGTTTGAGCGTCACCGCGGCCCGATACAATGCGCTCTCCCGCAACAGGGCTAGAAAGCGTACACTCTTGCTTTGCCACAGTCGCATAACGCCATACAGGAGTGCCCGCCACAATAAGCGCAGAACCAACGATGCCAAAAAGAACGACGATGTTTTTCACTTTTTGTTTCTCCTAACTTTTAGTGCATATCGACATGGTCACTACAATCCAATAAAAGAAAAAAGTCAATACAGCCTCCAAGGCATAATGAACCTAGAAAAAAAAATCTTACTACCACCCCCCGCCGTGCAGTGTCGCGGCATTGCCAAACATTTTGGCACAGGGGCCAATGTTGTTCATGCGCTGCGCGGGGTTGATTTAGATATTGCCGAGCGCGAGGTGATGATGCTGGTGGGGCCGTCTGGCTGTGGCAAAACAACGCTGCTGTCCATCATCGCGGGCATTCTCACGCCATCGGCCGGCGATTGCACCGTGTTCGACAACACCTATGCCCGCATGCGCAAAAACAAAATTGTTGCGTTTAGAGGAAAAAATGTGGGCTTTGTTTTTCAGCAATTCAATTTGCTGCCGGCCCTGACCGTGGCCGAGAATGTGGCGGTGCCCCTCATCATCAACGGCATGACGCATGCCAAAGCGGTGAAGGAAGCGCAAGGCGTGCTGGCCGAAGTGGGTCTGGGTGACAGAGTGCACGATATGCCCAACACATTATCGGGCGGACAGCAGCAGCGCGTGGCCATTGCGCGCGCGCTGGTGCATCAGCCGCGGTTGATTGTGTGTGATGAGCCAACCTCGGCCCTCGATCATGAAACGGGCGCGCGGATTATGGAGATGATGTGCCGCGCCGTGCATCAGCGCAACACCACCTTGCTGGTGGTCACGCACGACAGCCGCATTTTTGGCTACGCCCATCGCATCGCGCGCATGGATGATGGAAAAATTATCGACATCACCACCCCCGATAAACTTCTCAAGGAGCCTGGCTATGCCTAAGCAGATCATCTCGCGTTTTATTGTGCCCGCCCTTGGGTTGTCGGGTATTGGCTTTGCGCTTTATTTTACCACGGTGCTGGCTAATCCGCCCGCCCCGCCGCCGCAGCAGCTGGCCCTGCCCGTGGAAACGCCGTTTGATGATACCATCTCGGCCAGCGGGGTGATTGAGGCGAACACCCGCAATATCGAGATTGGAGCCTATCTTTCAGGCATCGTGACGCATGTGCTGGTCACCGAAGATCAGGAAGTGATGGCCGGTGATGCGCTGTTCAAGCAAGATGATAGCGCCGCGCAGGCCGAACTGGCGCAGCGTCAGGCCGATTTGGCCACGGCCGAAGCCACCATTCGGCAGGCGCAAGCCAATCTGGCCGAAAAGCAAGATCAACTGAAGCGCGCCAAAACGTTGCAAAAAGGGTTGAGCGTGAGCGAGGAGCGCGTGGTGCAGGCGCAACTGCTGGTCGATAGCGCGCAGGCCGAAGTGCGTGTGGCCACGGCAAGGCGCGATGCCGCCAAAGCGGCGGTAGGTGCGGTGCAGGTCACGCTATCGCGACTCACCGTGACAGCCCCCATTGCCGGAAAAATTCTGCAGCTGAATGTGCGGCCAGGGGAATATATCAACGTGCAAGGCAATACGCCGCCCATGATTATGGGACACGTTCAACCGCTGCATGTGCGCGCCAGCATCGATGAAAATGATTTGTGGCGCTTCAAGGAAAACACCAAGGCCAAGGCGGCCCTTCGCGGCAACCGCGACGCGCAGTTTGATTTGACGTTTTTGCGCATCGAACCCTTGGTGATTCCTAAACGATCGCTGACAGGACAGACCGCCGAGCGCGTGGATACCCGCGTGATGGATGTGGTTTACGCCGTTCAACCAAACAATCTCAGGCTGTTTGTGGGCCAATTGGTTGATGTGTTCATTGAAACGGGCGAATAGTTTCAACGTGGTTTGTCAAAATTAACCGTGCAACGCTCTGTGAACTAACCCGATTTTTTTTAGCGAAAGAAATTTTGTTTGAAAATAAAAAAAGTACTGTGTTAACCAAGGCTTTTCGCTAAATTGCATGCAAGGGAAAACGCCGACGTGGCATCAATTTTGAAAGCCACTTCACAACACGGGAGAGACACCAATGCTCAGCAAATCAGAAACAGAAGCTCTTTATTGCCAGACAAATTTTATTCCCACTGGTTCAACCAATCATCCTTTGGTGGGTAAAGCCCAGCTGATTATGGGTTTGGGCAACACTGGTTTTGCCTCGCAGTGGTATTTGACAGGCACCGATACCAGCCGCCTGCCCAACTTCCGCGCTGTTTCGCCGGCGTCTGATGGGATTATTCTGCAAGATCGCGGCTACTGGCCTGTGACCGGCACGGTTTACACGGTGCTGGGTCAACACGTTTCGGCCGCCACACTCGGACCTTGGAACTATTTCACCGTGCTGCAAGATTGGAATTCGGTGAAAAATATTCAGCTGACATCGGTGAACGCCGAGAAAGTGCAAACCAACGGCTTTGTGCACGTCGATGTGAACCTGGGCGGCAACAGCGCGCACGGCAGCGAAGTGGTTTTGCTGGCGGCCAAACGCGGCAACGTGCTGACCGGCCATGGCAACGACTACATCAACATCAAAGTGGCCAGCAACGAAACCACTTGGAGCAACGAATTCCGCATCAACAGCGGCAGTGGCCATGATCATGTGAAAATTGAAGCCTTTAACTTGGATGCGTTTAAGTGCCAAGACCCTTATAAAAATCTGGCTGAAGGTTTCTTGAAAACCGATGGCGCCTGGCAGCGTGTTTATGCCAACCTTGAAAACGGCAACGATATTTTCGACAGCACGTCGGTCAACACCCGCGATTATGTGAAAGCCGGCAACGGTGATGATGTGGTGGCCACCGGTGGCGGCGATGACCGCGTCGATGGCGGTGCGGGCCGCGATCAAATCAACGGCGGCAACGGCAACGATATTCTGGATGCCGGATCGAACGGGCAATATGCGGACACTTATAAGGCTTTCTATAAAACGCTGTACAGCGAATGTGGCTGCTCGAAAGATGTCACCGGCCTGGTCAATGCCATGAAAGCGACCGCCGAAGTTGTGGTGGGTGGACAAGGCAACGATGTTCTGGTCAGCACCGGCAATGGCAGCGGCGTCGATGGCAGCGATATTTACACCGGCGGCACCGGAGCCGATACATTCTTCTTCACCGGTCGCTGGGGCTTTGACGTGATCACCGACTTTGTGGGTGGCACATCGGGCGACAAACTGGCGCTGGATGGTTTCTTCACCGGCAGTACCGTGAAAACGGGCCTGTATGTGGCGAACGCCGATGGCGGCACCACGGCCGATGATCTTCTGGTGGTTCTGTGGCAGGGCACAAGCCTGCAGGCGGGTTCGCAACGCGCCATTCTGCTGGATGACTTCTTCACGCTGAACAACGGCGTGATCGATACCACCGGTTATAAAAACAAGCTGGTGACCGCAACGCAAATCGACGCGCTGGGCACCAACAGCATCTTTGAAACCGACAAGGCCGATCATGATGCGCTGAAAGCGTCGCTGGGCAACTTCTACGCCTAAGCCGCTTTATCAAACAGCTGTATAAAATTAAAGGCCCGGAGAGGAAACTTTCTGGGCCTTTTTGTGTTTGTGCCGTTTTTTTGATGAGGGCGGCCCCCGTTCAACTTACATCTGTTCTGTTGATATTCATCACAGAGCAGGGATGGGCAACACATAAGCATCACCCATGTCTATTCTTTATCCAATCGCTATCCAAACCCTAGCATAGGCGCCTCACAACAACACGCCATCGGCTAGGTGTGAGAGCCCCACATGCCCCGATATTCGGTCACGGTGGCGGGGGTTGTCAGGTTAAAGGCGCCAGGCAATTGTTCGGGGCTGGTGGCCACGGGCTGACGCCCATGGCTGCCGCTTCCCGGCATGTGGGGGCCAGAAAGACCATGGCCCCAAATGTTGGGCCCGCGCGCCTGCCCTTGCGGTGGCCCTAGGGTGGCCCCCGCCTCGCCCGCGCGCCACAGGGCCTGCTCGTTAAAGCCACGTTCGCTGATGCGTTTTTGCAAAGGCACCAACTGGCGGCCAATGGCCCACAGTTTTTCGGTCACATCCTCGGCCAGTTTTTTCCAATGATCAATTTGCTGCTGATACAGCGTCTGCGCGCTTTTCCACTGGCGGTCGCGCTCGCGCCACTGTTTAATTTCATGCTCCTGGCTTGTCGCAATCTGCTCCAACGCTTTGTAGTTTTCTTCCAGCGCCATCAGCCGCTGTTGCAGCGCCGTGATGTGACGCAGCGACACGGCAGTGGTTTCAGCATGCATGTGAACAGTGGGCGGGTTTGTTTTGGGGGATGTTTTGCCGCCCATCTGACGCAGGCCGCTGGCCAGCACATCGGTCAGGGACAGGTTTTGCTTGGCCAACATGCCCTGCGCCAGCCGAATGGCCACGGTCACCTCGCCCTCGTGCGGGCTATCGAGCCGGGCCAGAATTTTAGAAAGTTTGTGGGTATCGTGCATGAATCAGACAATACTACCTTAAAATGACCCGTATCAAAACTATGGCTTCAACATATATAATCCCCCAACCACCAAAAGCAGGGTTGCAAGTGTCCCACCGTAACATATGATCTGTTCTTTCCGATGTGGATCAGACAAAATTCCCCGCATCCGCCCTGTCAGTTCAACGGCCGCTTGCTTCATCGAATCACCCTGCACAAAAGACACCGAGCGGTATAATTTTATACGCTGATGGCCATGCAGTGCAAGAGCGTTAGGCCGCCATGGCTTTCACCATGGTGGTGCCCAGGGCCGCCGGACTATCAGACACCATAAAGCCGGCCGATTTCATCGCCTCGATTTTATCGGCCGCACTGCCCTTGCCCCCGCTGATGATGGCGCCCGCATGGCCCATGCGCCGGCCCGGAGGTGCCGTGACACCCGCAATAAAGCCCACAATGGGTTTTTTGTTTTTGCTGCGCCGATAAAAATCGGCCGCTTCTTCTTCGGCGCTGCCGCCAATTTCGCCGATCATGATGATGCCTTGTGTTTCATCATCGGCCAAAAACATTTCCAGCGCTTCGGTAAAGTTGGTGCCGTTCACCGGATCGCCGCCAATGCCAATGCACGTGGTTTGGCCAAGGCCCGCGGCGGTTGTTTGCGCCACCGATTCGTAGGTCAATGTGCCGGAGCGCGACACGATGCCGATTTTGCCGCGTTTGTGAATATGGCCGGGCATAATGCCAATTTTGCATTCGCCAGGGGTGATGACGCCAGGGCAGTTGGGGCCAATAAGGCGCGATTTGCTGTTTCTCAGCGCGGCTTTCACCGTCACCATATCGAGCACCGGAATACCTTCGGTGATGCACACAATGAGCGGAATTTCAGCCGCGGCGGCTTCCAAAATCGCATCGGCCGCGAACGGTGGCGGCACATAAATAACGCTGGCGTTGCAGCCTGTTCTTTCTTTGGCTTCGGCCACGGTGTTAAACACAGGCAGGTTCAGGTGCGTGGTGCCCCCTTTGCCAGGCGTGACGCCGCCCACCATTTGGGTGCCATAGGCAATGGCCTGTTCACTGTGGAATGTCCCCTGCGAGCCTGTAAAACCCTGACAGATGACCTTGGTTTGTTTGCTAACTAGAACGGACATGGGTTGCTCCTAATGAGTGGTCATGAAAGGCTTGATGGCGCAGCAGATGCCGCCACTACTTTTACTCGGGGATCACGCAGTGGATGTTCAGGGGGAAGGGTTGTTATTGCTTTTTCGACGATGCCGACAGCTGCTTGGCAAAAACATTCTACGCTCACATTTCCGGCCTTATCAACAGCATAGGACTTTACAAGAGGATCGGGATCTCCAAGAGAATCAATATTTGAGGTGTCAGCTGCCAAGATATCTCTAAACAGGGTAAGGTCTTGTACAGCTTCAGTTTGCACAGTTTGCGTGGTCATTTTAAGCAGCTTTCATTTTAAGGGTTGAAACAACTTTCTCAGCGGCGTCGGCCAGATTATCGGCCGAAAGAATGGGCAAGCCGCTTTCGGCCAAAATCTTTTTACCCAGATCAACGTTGGTGCCTTCAAGGCGCACCACCAACGGCACTTTCAGCGAGACTTCTTTGGCCGCCGCAATGACACCCTCGGCGATGATATCGCAACGCATGATGCCGCCAAAAATGTTCACCAAAATGGCTTTCACGTTTTTATCGCGCAGAATGATTTTGAAGGCGGTTGTCACACGCTCTTTGGTGGCGCCGCCGCCCACATCCAAAAAGTTGGCAGGCTGGCCGCCATATAACTTAATGATATCCATGGTGGCCATGGCCAAGCCGGCACCATTGACCATACAGCCAATATTGCCTTCCAGGCGCACATAATTCAGTTCATGCTTGGTGGCTTCCACTTCGGCGGGGTCTTCTTCCGCTTCATCGCGCATGGCGGCCACATCGGCGTGGCGGAACAGCGCGTTATCATCAAACACAATTTTGGCATCCAGCGCCAGCACATCATCGCCCGTGGTGACCACCAACGGGTTAATTTCGACAATGGCCATATCCATTTGCGTGAAGGCTTTGTACATGGCGGTTAAAAATGCCACGCATTTGTTCACCTGCTTGCCTTGTAGGCCCAAACCAAAGGCAATATCACGCGCATGGTAGGGTTGCAGACCTGTGAGAGGATCGATGGCGACCTTGATAATTTTTTCGGGGTGCGTTTTGGCCACTTCCTCAATTTCAACGCCACCTTCGGTCGAGGCCATGACGGTGACGCGCTGCGTGGCGCGATCGACCAGCAGACCCAGATAAAGTTCGCGCGCAATATCGCACGCTTCGGTAATAAAAACTTTCTGAACCTTTTGCCCCTGCGGCCCTGTTTGCGGGGTGATCAGCTGCATGCCCAGCATCCGCGTGGCTTCGGCCCTCACGGTGGCAACATCCTTGGCCAGCTTCACGCCGCCACCCTTGCCACGCCCACCGGCATGAATTTGTGATTTAACCACCCACATGGTGGCGCCTGTTTCTTTGCCCAAGCGTTCGGCCGCGGCCACCGCTTCATCGGGCGTAAAGGCGACATAGCCGGGCGGCGTGGCCACCCCAAATTTTCTTAAAATATCTTTGGCTTGGTATTCGTGGATATTCATGCGCCCTCCGGCACAGTCGGGTTGATTCAGATGTCTGAATAGACGTTTACAAAAAGCATGGCAAGTTGGGGGCCCGACCCAATTGAATACCCCCCATAACACGCACACCCTTGTCATGCCGGCGAAAACCGGGATTGATGGCAACGCCTGTGGCAGAACCGCGCCTGAAACCGTCGTGCATGCACTCAGGCGCAGAGGTGATGCGCGCCCGCGCACAAACTCAAAACAGTACCGTAGTCGTTAATTGTCACAAACACCGGGGCGGGGCCGAATGATGTGTGCCGCGGTGGCTAACCTCGATCGGGGCCATCATGCCCTCCCCGATCCGGGGCTACCTGGCAACTCCCATATTGGTATGAACCCGACAGGCTGCCGTTGCTGCATGTGCGTGTTTGTCGGTATTGAGGCTCATGCGCACCCCTGCGTGGAAAGCCTCAGCTTCTTGTCAACATCTCACGCCCAAATAGAACCCCAACGTGCAGTTTTGTTCACATCCCGCTTAGATCTTGCTCCATGCAGGACTGATACTGGTACGAGCCGGACAAACTACCATTACTGCATGTGCGCTGTTCCGTGCGGGCACAAAGGCTACCATGGCCACTAAAGTACAGATAAGCCGTGACACTTTGACCATGCGCAATGCTGCTGCCCCACGGCGAGCTGCACGATGCGCAAGACGTGGTGCATGATGAGAACGTAAAACTGCCCGACAGGCTG
>RFNS01000205.1 GCA_009927055.1 Alphaproteobacteria bacterium
AATGCTGGAAGTGTTGCAGGCATTCTCTGATCAGCAAAACAATCAATTTGCCGCACACATGGCGCGGTTTCATTTGGCGGCCAGGCAAATGGGCATGGGCAAGGCCGATGACGCGGCATCGACATACAAAAGTTTGGCCGATGCGCCGACCTTGCCCGAAGAAATGAAAGACCTGGCCGCCTATCGCTGGCTGCAGATTTCATGGCAGAAGGATGATTTTTCAGAAGCAGAAAAAGTGATCCAGCGGCTGGTTGATCGTCACAGCGCCTTGGCCCCGCTGGCCAGAGAGATCAAGGCTGTGCGCCTGCATCACGATGGCAAAACAGCCGAAGCCGCCACGATTTATCAAGCGTTGGCCGCCGATGATAAGGCGAGCGATCAGCTGCGCCAGCGCGCGGCCGAGCTGGCCCGATATCTGGCCAGTCAGCCAACCCCTGCCTCTGCGCCATGATCAGCACCATGAGATATGTTGCGCTGATGCTTGTGTTTGTGTTGGCCGCGTGCAGCAGCGTGAAAGATTGGCTGCCAGGCGATGAGGGCGGCCCTGTGGCCTCTGAAGGTAAGCGCGAAGCCGTGGTGGCGCGCGACAGCACACTGGACCCTGATGGCGAACTCTCGCCAACCTCTATTAAGCTAGAACCCGAAGTGCCCGATGCCGATTGGCAGACAACAGGCGGCAACGCGGCCAACTGGGCGGGGCATCCTATGCTGGCGGGCAGTCTTGAAAAAATCTGGCAGGCTGATGTGGGTGATGGGTCGTCGCGTGATTATCGCCTGATCGCCAAACCAGTGGCCGAGGAAGATAGGGTATATGCTGTCGATGCCAAGGGCATGGTCAGCGCCTATCAGGCCGAGGATGGTAAAAAGTTGTGGGATTTTGACACAACCCCCGCCGAGATTGATGAGGAAGCGATGGCCGGCGGCCTGAGTGTGTACAAAGACATGCTGCTGGTTTCAACCGGCCATGCCGAGGTGGTGGCGCTGAGCAAGGCCGATGGCACGTTGCGTTGGCGCAAATCGGTTGAATTTCCTGTGCGTTCGGCCCCCGTGGCGAATGAGGGGCGCGTGTACGCCACCAATATCGCCAACACTACCTTTGCCCTGTCGGCGGATAATGGCGCCTTTTTATGGCGGCAGGCAGGCGGGGCCGAAACAACAGTGCTGCTGGGTGGCGGAAGTCCGTCTGTTCACAACGATTTGGTGGTGGTTGTTCACAGCACGGGTGATGTCTATGCCCTGCGCGCGCAAAATGGCCGCATTGTGTGGTCCGATAGTTTGACCAAAGTCTCGGCCCCTGGTGGCGCCAGCAATGTCAGCGCCATACGCGCCAGCCCCATGATTGTGCGGGGCGGTGTGTTTGTCACCAGCCTCAGCGGCCCGCTATCGGCCATTTCGGCGCGCACGGGCGAACGTGTGTGGGAACGCGATATTGGCAGCGCCTTTACACCCGCATTGTCGGGCAACACGCTGTTTGTCCTTGGCAAAAATAATGAACTGTTTGCCATGCTGGGCCCCAGCGGCCGCATTGTGTGGCGCCAGCAGCTGGATCAGCGCACGGAACCTGATGACCCCGACAGCGATCGGGTGACATGGTCGGGGCCTGTGCTGGCAGGGGGCAAGCTTTATGCCACCAACACGCGCGGCGAACTGGTGCAATTTTCGCCCTACAACGGCTCTGTCACCGCGACATATCCATTGCCTGCGCAATCGTTGTTGCCGCCCATTGTCGCGCGGCAAAAACTTTTTGTGCTGACCGATGACGGCCAGCTGCTGGCTTTTCGCTAGATGTTGACCGTCGCGCTGATTGGCCGCCCGAACGTGGGCAAATCGACCCTGTTTAACAGGCTGGTGCGAAAACAGCTGGCCATTATCCATGATCTGCCCGGCGTGACGCGCGATTATCGCGAAGCCCGCCTGGCGGCCGAGCATGTGAAGGCCTTGATTGTCGATACCGCCGGTTATGAAGACCCGCAGGAAGAAACCTTGGCCGCGCGCATGTGGCAGCAATCATCGGCCGCGCTGGCCATTGCCCATGTGGCGGTGCTGGTGGTTGATGCTGCCAGCGGGGTGACGCCGTTGGATAAAGACGTCTCGCGCCTTTTGCGCAAATCGGGCAAGCCGGTGCTGCTGGTGGCCAACAAGTGCGACAGTGGCCGTGTGCCGCCGCACTTTAACGAGGCTTATCAGCTCGATTGCGGCGATCCTTTGCCCGTGTCGGCTCTTCATGGCGATGGTGTGGCCGAGTTGATTGAATGGATCGATGATCAATCGAAAAAAATAAAACCAGATGATGATGATGACGTGGGCGATGAAAAATCGCTTCATCTGGCCATTGTGGGCAGGCCGAATGCCGGAAAATCGACCCTGTTGAACGCGCTGATTGGCCAGCAACGCCAGCTGACAGGGCCCGAACCTGGCCTGACGCGCGATGCCATTCATGTGAGTTGGGAATGGGATGGCCAGCCCATCAGGCTGGTGGATACCGCCGGCATGCGCCGCAAGGGCCGCATTAAAGACGCGCTGGAAAAAATGAGCGTGGGCGAAAGTTTGCGCGCCATACGTTTGGCGCATGTGGTGCTGCTGGTGGTGGATGCGACGGTGGCGCTGGAGGATCAGGATTTAGAAATTGCGCGCCACGTGGTGGATGAAGGCCGGTGTTTAATTGTGGTGGTCAATAAATCAGACCAATTGCGCCAGCCCGAAAAACATTTGCGCGATTTGCGCGATATTCTAGGACAATCGCTGGCGCAGTTGCCCGATGTGCCCATGGTGGCCATCAGCGCGCTGCACGCCAAGGGGTTGAACAAAATTATGCCGGCGGTTTTGGGGGCCTATGCCAAATGGAACAAGCGCGTGGGCACAGGTCCGCTGAACAAATGGCTGGAAGAAGCGCAGGGCCAGCACAGCGCGCCATTGGTGCAGGGGCGGCGGCTTAAAATTCGTTACATGACACAAATTAAATCGCGCCCGCCCACATTTTTGCTGTGGGCGAACATGGCCAAATCGATGCCCGATGATTATTTGCGTTATCTGACCAACCACATGCGCGAATTTTTTGACCTGGCAGGCATTCCCATTCGCTGGCAGCTGAAGCAAGGCGAAAACCCCTATCAGAAAAAAGCCATGAAAAAGCGCAAGCCGCTGGATAAATATCGCGAGAAAAGAAAGCAACGCGCTAATGCCAAACCAGTTCGTGGCTCTAGGGGTAAAACGCGCTAATATTCAGCGCAAAATCCACACACACCATCGTCATCCCGGCGCACGCCGGGATCCATGGATAGAAATATCAGATCACACAATGCGGCCCATCTTGATGATGCCGCTCCATGGATTCCGGCGTGCGCCGGAATGACGCGATTCTTTTGTTGATATTGTTGAAATTGAACAGATCCTGCGCCTAATGCCAAACCAGTTCGGCGTCGGCAAAGCGATAGTCGCCGTCCGTAATCAATCTCTCTTGCGCCACGCGCACGCGGAACAATTTTCCTTCCAATCGCGTTTCCCAGAAGTGCAGAAATTTTTTAAGCGTGGGGAAAATGGGCGACACGTCATAATCTTGCCAGATATATTGCTGCAAAAGGGTGGGGTGATCGGGCAGGCAGTAAATAATCTCTGCCGTCGTCAGGCGGTAATCGTGCAACTGGCGCGTCAATTCGGCCATAATCTTCATCCTATCACCTTGGTGGTTAAAGGTTGGTTGAGCTTTTGCATTTCAACGCCGTGCTGTTATATCGGTTTATGATCCTCATCCTCGATTTTGGCTCTCAAGTGACCCAGCTGATTGCGCGGCGGGTGCGCGAGGCAGGCGTTTATTGCGAAATTTGGCCCTTTTCGGCTGACCCTGAAAAAATCAGGCAGCTGGCGCCGCGGGGCATTATTCTTTCGGGCGGCCCCGCCTCGGTGCTTGATGATCAAAGCCCCCGCGCACCCCAAGTGGTGTGGGATTTGAACGTACCCATTTTGGGCATCTGCTATGGCCAGCAAACCATGGCGGCGCAGCTGGGCGGCGCGGTTGATGCCGGCAAAACGCGTGAATTTGGGCGCGCCAACATCACCATTCAACAACCCAGCGCGCTGTTTGGAAATTTTTGGCCGGTGGGCCACGCCCCGCAGGTGTGGATGAGCCACGGCGATCATGTCGCCAAACTGCCCCAAGGGTTTCGGGTGATCGCCAGCAGCGAGGGCGCACCCTTTGCCGCCATTGCGCATGAAGAAAAGAAAATTTTTGGCGTGCAGTTTCACCCCGAAGTGGCGCACACGCCCGATGGCGCCAAACTTTTTCAGCAATTTGTGCATGGGGTGTGCGGGTGTGCGCCTGATTGGACCATGACATCGTTCCGCAAATCGGAAATTGAGAAAATCCGCACCAAGGTTGGCCAAGAAAAAGTCATCTGCGGTCTGTCGGGCGGGGTCGATAGCGCGGTGGCGGCGGTGCTGATCCACGAGGCGATCCGCGATCAGCTGACGTGCATTTTTGTCGATCACGGCCTGCTGCGCGCGGGCGAGCGCGAACAGGTCGAGACGCTGTTCAAGCAGCACTATAACATTCCGCTGGTGGTGGTAGATGCCGCGACAGAATTTTTGGGTGCGCTGGCGGGTGTCAGTGATCCGGAGGTGAAGCGCAAAACCATTGGCAAATTATTTATCGATGTATTTGAGCGTGAAGCCAAAAAAATTGGCGGCGCGGCATTTTTGGCCCAAGGCACTCTTTACCCCGATGTGATTGAAAGCGTATCGTTTACCGGCGGGCCCAGTGTCACCATCAAATCGCACCACAATGTGGGCGGGCTGCCCGCGCGCATGAACCTGAAATTGCTTGAGCCGTTGCGCGAACTGTTCAAGGACGAGGTGAGGGCGCTGGGGCGCGACCTTGGCCTGCCCGAAGCTTTTGTGAAACGCCACCCGTTTCCTGGGCCTGGCCTTGCCATCCGCGTGCTGGGCGATGTAACACCTGAACGTCTTGAGATTTTGCGGAACGCGGATGCGGTCTATCTCGATGCGATACGCCAGGCGGGGTTGTATGATGATATCTGGCAGGCTTTTGCGGTGTTGCTGCCTGTGCGAAGCGTGGGCGTGATGGGCGATGGCCGCACCTATGACAACGTGCTGGCGCTGCGCGCCGTCACATCGGTCGATGGCATGACAGCCGACAGTTTCGCCTTTAGTCATGAATTTTTGCAGCGCGTGTCCACGCGTCTGGTCAACGAAGTGCGCGGCATCAACCGCGTGGTCTATGATGTGACCAGCAAACCCCCCGGCACCATTGAGTGGGAATAGGCCTGACGCATGTCGCTTGTAGGAAAAAAAATATTGATTACTGGGGCAAGCAGGGGCCTGGGCAAAGAATTGGCGCGTTATTTTTGGGATAAAGGCGCCCATTTAATTCTTGTATCAAAAAATCTTGATCAGCTTCGCGATGCGTTGCATGGATTAACGCCCGCCTCGACCCAAAAGGTGGATTATTTTTCTTGTGATCTGGGCGATGAACACGCGCTGCCTGGTTTGGTGGCCCATCTCAAAAATATTGACCTTGATGCCTTGGTCAATAACGCGGCCATTCAGGGGCCCATTGGGCCTTTGCAAGAGAATGATTGGGATGAATGGAAAACAACAATTCAGACCAATTTTTTGTCTCCGGTTTATCTGTGTCGCGCGCTCGTTCCTGCCATGTTGGCCCGTCCCCAGCCGGGGGGGAGTATCATTAACCTGTCTGGTGGCGGGGTGACGGCGCCGCGCCCGAATTTTTCTGCCTATGCGGCGGCCAAAGCCGGACTTGTGAGTTTTACCGCCACGCTGGCCGAGGAACTGCGGGCCCAGCACATCAGAGTGAACGCCATTGCCCCTGGCCCCATGCCGACGCATATGCTTCAGCAAGTCATCAAGGCCGGGGCCGATAAGGCCGGAGACAACGAAATTCGTAGCGCTGAAAAAGTGGTCAACCAATCTGACCATTCGTTTCTGCGCGTTGCGGGGTTGTGCGAGTATCTGATAGGCGATCAATCACGCAACATCACCGGCAAACTGATCAGCGCGCTTTGGGATAAGTGGGAAGATTTTGATCAGATGCCGGCCGATGTCTTAAACTCGGATCTCTACACCTTGCGCAGAATAGTGGAGAGTGACAGGGCCGACTTTTTGAAAACATTCAACGGGGCGCGTTAAACACGGTGATTAGGGTTAGGACCTATAAAACTTCAAGCAAAATCAACAAAAAACGGCGTCATTCCCGCGAAAGCGGGGACGGGGATGACGATGGTGTGGGTGGATCTGTTATCCAGAATGAATCAGTCCTGGCCCTAACACTCGGCTGGTGTTTGTGTGATGATCTCTATCGCCATCCACAACAACGGGCTGTAACATGTCGTTAAGAAATCAATCGATAGGATATTCCATGCGATTCTTCCTTGTTGCATTGCTGTTGCTTCTCGCCTTGCCCCTCAGGGCCGAAGAAAGCGCATGCTTCACACCGCGACAAGTGGCGGCAGAACAACTCTTGCGCCTGCAAAGCGAATTGATGGTCATTGGCCTGTCGTGCCGGCAGACCAGCCAGGGACATCAGCTGATTCCGATTTATCAAAAATTTTCCAAACGTTTTTCAAGTTCCATTCGCGATGCTGAGAGTGAATTGAGCACCTATTTTGAAAATCAAGGGCAAAACCCCGAAAGCAAGCTGGATAAATTCCGCACCGAGGTGGCGAACACCTTTGCCCAGCAGGTGGCCAGCGATACGCTGCCCATTTACTGCCGTCAGCAGCAGTTGCGCCTGCTAGAGGCCGCGCAGTGGACGCCCGCCCGCATCCGCAAAGAGCTGGGGTTTATGGCCACGCGCTATGGCACCATGCAACCCAGCTGCGAGCCCCTGGGGGCGTCGTCGTGGACAAACCCCATCCATCGGGGGGCGCAGGCTTTTCCTGTTCAGCGTTGAGAAACTGCGCGCTTGACCTGCGGCAAAAATTTCAGCAAAAACAGCTGGCATGCCCAGTCTGAAAGAACTTAAAAACCGTATTGGCAGCGTTAAAAACACGCGCAAAATTACCAGCGCCATGAAAATGGTGGCGGCCAGCAAGCTTCGTCGTATGCAAGAAATGGCCATTGCCAGCCGCCCTTACACCACCGCGTTGGCCCGCATGCTGGATACGCTGACCGCCAACCTGGTGCCCGACAGCGACACCCCCAAACTTTTGACCGGTACGGGCAAGGCCGATGTGCATTTGCTGGTGGTCATGACCGCCGACAGAGGTTTGTGCGGGGCCTATAACGCCAACGTGGTCAAGGAAACGCGCCGCCGCATCAGGGCGCTGCAGGGCGAAGGGAAGCAGGTGAAGCTGCTGTGCGTGGGCCGCAAGGGGCGCGATTTGTTGCGCCGTGATTTTGGAAGCCTGATTGTGCACACCTTTGACGATGTGGGGCGCAAACGGTTGAGTTATGCCGAGGCCGAGGCGATTGGCACAAACCTGCTGACCCGTTTTGAAGCGGGCGAATTTGACGTGTGCAGCCTTGTGTTTAATCAGTTCAAATCGGTGCTGTCGCAGGTAGTGACAGTGAAGCAGCTGGTGCCGTGGCAGGTGGCCGCCAACCAAAATGCGGTTGCCGCCCCCATTGAATTTGAACCCGATGCCGCGGCCATTCTGGGCCAGCTTTTACCCAAAAATGTGACCGTGCAAATGTACAGCGCCCTGCTGGAAAGTGCAGCGAGCGAGCAAGGCGCCCGCATGACCGCCATGGATAACGCCACGCGCAATGCCGGCGATATGATCACCCGCCTGACGCTGAATTATAATCGCAGCCGCCAGGCCTTTATTACCAAAGAACTGATCGAGATTATTAGTGGGGCTGAAGCAGTTTAACTTTTTAACGAAGGAGTACAAAAAATGACGCAGATATTAAAAACCCCAGACCAACTCATGCGTGATATTCATTGTCCACAACTAAAAGGATTGTCGAGAGACTTTATCTATGCAGCTGATGTGCTTTGTCGGACAATTGATCGAGTGCTTAACTCAAGACAATTTCCCACAACGAAAACGAGTGACGAAAAACTTGCTACCCTGATTGATCTGCTTGCCGACGAATTGTTTTCGCCATTGTTTTCTATCTTGGCGATCAGGACATCATTGATTGCTACTCGAAAAAGTGCTAATGATTTTACTTGTGCTACAGATTTAATTGTCAAAGTAGAAGACAAAATTACGGGTCGATTAAAAAGGTTGGGTGCATTGACAGGTAATGATCAAGCAGAAATTGATAGAGAATTCGAAGTATTATGTGATGCAGCGACAATTCGCCCTGCTGATCCTTTAACGGGTAAGCCTGTGACTGCTTTGTTGCGCGTACAAATAGCAAGATCACGCCAACCAGATTCTGTTGCGCCATAAAGAACAGAACCCTTGCCACACCCCAAAAAATGTGGAAATAAAACACTAAACTTTTGCAAAGGGTTTGAGCATGACCACCACCAACGCACACGGCAAAATCACCCAGGTGATGGGGGCCGTTGTCGATATCCAGTTCGAGGGCAATCTGCCCGCCATTCTCAATGGCCTTGAAACCACCAACGAAGGCAAAAAGCTGGTGCTGGAAGTGGCCCAGCATCTGGGCGAAAACACCGTGCGCGCCATTGCCATGGATACCACCGATGGTCTGGTGCGCGGTCAGGCCGTGGCCGATACGGGGGCGCCCATTTCGGTGCCCGTGGGACCTGAAACTTTGGGTCGCATCATGAACGTGGTGGGCGAACCCATTGATGACAAAGGCCCTGTCAAAGCATCGCAAAGCTGGCCCATTCACCGCGCGGCGCCCGACTATGTCAACCAATCGACCGAGCAGCAAATTTTGGTGACAGGCATTAAGGTGATTGATTTGCTGGCGCCCTATGCGCGCGGCGGTAAAATTGGTTTGTTT
The DNA here is from genome assembly GCA_009927055.1 of Alphaproteobacteria bacterium. Lineage (GTDB taxonomy): Bacteria > Pseudomonadota > Alphaproteobacteria > UBA9219 > RFNS01 > RFNS01. The sequence goes on from RFNS01000205.1 coordinate 8,902, forward strand.
GGCGGTGCGGGCGTGGGCAAAACCGTGCTGATTATGGAGTTGATCAACAACGTGGCGAAAGCGCACGGCGGTTATTCTGTTTTTGCCGGCGTGGGCGAGCGTTCGCGCGAAGGAAACGATCTTTATCATGAGATGATGGAATCGGGCGTGATTAAAAGTGATGGCCCGGGGTCGAAGGCCGCGCTGGTCTATGGTCAGATGAACGAACCGCCCGGTGCCCGCGCGCGCGTGGCGCTCACGGGTCTCACCATGGCCGAATATTTCCGCGATCAGGAAGGGCAGGATGTGCTGTTCTTCGTCGATAATATTTTCCGTTTTACACAGGCCGGTTCTGAAGTGTCGGCGCTTCTGGGGCGCATTCCTTCGGCGGTGGGTTATCAGCCCACGCTGGCCACCGATATGGGCGCGCTGCAAGAGCGCATTACCACCACCCGCAAGGGCTCAATCACCTCGGTGCAGGCCATTTATGTGCCCGCAGACGATTTGACCGATCCCGCGCCCGCCACCAGCTTCGCGCACTTGGATGCCACCACCGTTCTCTCGCGCCAGATTGCCGAGCTGGGCATTTATCCTGCGGTTGATCCGCTGGACAGCACCAGCCGCATTCTGGATCCGCGCGTGGTGGGGCAAGAACACTATGATACCGCGCGCGCCGTGCAAAAAATTCTGCAAACCTATAAATCGCTGCAAGATATCATCGCCATTTTGGGCATGGATGAGCTTTCGGAAGAAGATAAGCTGACCGTGGCGCGCGCGCGCAAAATTCAGCGCTTTCTGTCGCAACCCTTCCACGTGGCCGAGGTGTTTACAGGCGCGCCCGGAAAATTTGTGCAGCTGGAAGATACCATCAAGGCGTTCAAGGCCATTGTGGCCGGTCAGTATGACCATTTGCCCGAAGTGGCCTTCTACATGGTGGGCACGATGGATGAAGCGGTTGAAAAAGCCCGCCGTCTGGCGGCCGAGGCGGCGTAATGTCGGCGTTGCACTTCGAACTGATCGCGCCCGAAGGCATGGTGGCGGCAGGCGCTGCCGGCATGGTCACCTTGCCCGCTGAGATGGGCGAGATGGGTGTGCTGCCCGGCCACGTGCCCTTGATGACAAGCCTTCAGCCCGGCGCCATTGGCGTGTATGACAACGGCAAGCTGGTGGATCGTTTGTTTGTCACGGGTGGCTTTGCCGATGTTCAGCCCGATCGCTGCACCGTGCTGGCCGAGGCGGCTGAGAAAGTGTCCAACATCGATGCCGAAAAACTGACGGGACAGATTGCCGAAGCAGAGGCCGCGCTGGCAGGGGCTGTGGCCGCGGCTTTACCAGGGGCGGATGAGGCAAAAAAACAGCATCTTCAGGCGGCGCTGAATATTCTGCTGATCAAACAAAAAATACTTCAGGCTTCGTAATTAACACTGGCGGTTGCGGCGTTGGTCGCGGCGGCTGCGTTGGCGGCGGCGGCATCGGCGGCGGCCTCGTCACTCAGCTGCTGGCTTCTTTCGGCGGCTTGAATATCGGCTTTCACCGCCTCGCGCGTGGCGGCCTCATCATACGCGCGTTCTTGTGCCATATCATCCTCAATCGCGGCATCGTTAATGGCATCGGCCAGGGCGGCATTTTGGCGCACCTCGCGCATGGCCTGCTCATAGCGCTGATCGGCCTGGGTTAGTTCATTGATACTGGGTTTCCGGCTGCGATAATCGGCCATACTCGCCACATCCAGCCGCGTGCCGGGGTCAAGCAAACTGCCCCCCCGCAGGTTGGCCGCCTGCACCAGGCTATCGCCTTTTTCGGTGTTGGTGGCAAAATTCTCCACCACGCGGCCCGCCGTTTTCAGGCCGGTGAACACGCTGCCCCGCTGAATGCCCGCCGCGCGGCTGGCCAGCGCCAAAGCGCCGCCCGATCCTTCCTCGGCCAAGCGCGAGGCCGTATCCGGCAACGTTGGCGACGGATTGGTGATAAGTGTTAGCGTAAAACTATTCAATTTCATGGTGGCCTCCCCACGACGCCACGCGGACTAATTTCCACACCTCACCATAATCCTTGGTCGCTTAAGCGCGGCTTAAAAATACATGCAATTTTAGCATGGGGCCGATAGGCTAAGTGATTGATAGAGATGGATGAATGGATGCATCCACCCAGAAAGATATCTTGGGCGGCCGGCGAACGGCCCACAACCATGGTCAAAAAAGCGTTAAGCGCCGTATTTTTTTGTGGTCTGCCAGAAAAAGAAAAGGGCAAACGCGGCAATCAGGGCAATATCCATGGGTGACCTCCAAAAATTGTTATGCGGTGTGATCCGACATCGATGGCAGACCTCATGATAAGAGGGAAACACTGCTGTGCCTGCGAAGGCAGGCACCCATCACCTCAACGAAGCGCAAGGGGCAGCGTGTGTGTGATGGGCTCCTGCGTTCGCAGGAGCTTCAGTGTTCTTTCCATTCTGCTCACGAAGCATGAACATGTCCGATTTCACGGGAAAAACTATGACAGAAAATTCTTGAAAAGAAAATGACACTCAAAACGCTTCGGGTTTCAGGGCAAGCGGAAGGTGTGAGGCCTGCATGATGCGATGCAGGTGGGTGACAGTCATGGGCATCTCGTACGATGCGAACGTTTCAGCCAGCAGAATAATTTTTTGATGATACGCATCATCGGGTTTTTGGCGGGCCGCTATGGCGGCTTCGATCAGCGCGGCACCCGCCGCCACAATACTGGTCATCTGCAAATAATCGTGCGCGGCGGCGGCAATGGCTTCTGTCTCGCGCGAACTGATCAACCAATCAGAAGCAAGGCGCTGACATTCCAGCGCGCTGTTCAGCTGGTGCGTCATGCCAATAAAACTGGCCCCTTCCAGATGGCCACATTGTTCAGCCAGGGCGCGAATGCTTTTGGCCCAGTGGCGTTGCGTGGTGCCCGTATCTTTTAGCAATTTGCGGTTGACCAGATCGGCCGCCTGAATGCCATTGGTGCCTTCATAAATGGCCAGGACGCGCGCATCGCGATAATGCTGGGCCACGCCTGTTTCCTCAATGTACCCCATGCCGCCAAACACCTGAATACATTCAGAGGTGATGATGTTGGCCTGATCGGTCAGCCACGCTTTGCACAGGGGGGTTAGCCAATCCACCAGTTTTTCGCGTTCGTGGCCATAGCCCTGATGCTTGGTAGAAAGCGCATAATAGGCCTGATACAGCAGCGCGCGGCCCGCCATAATTTTGGCCTGCATCAGCAAAAGCATGCGGCGAATATCGGCGTGCTGAATAATCGATCCGCCGCCCTGCACCCGTGTGCGGGCGTAATCGACCGCATCCTGCATGGCGCGTTCGGCCAAGCCCAAGCCCTGCACCGCCACGCCCAGCCTGGCGTGGTTCATCATGGTGAACATGGCAGGAATGCCGGCGTTGGCGCGCCCCACCAGATATCCTGTGGCGCCGCCGTTGTCGCCAAAACTCATCACACATGTGGGGCTGCCATGCAGGCCCAGTTTATGTTCAAGCGAGACCGCGCGCACATCATTGGGTGTGCCGTTGGGCAGCACGCGCGGCACCAGAAAAAGAGAAATGCCCTTTATCCCTTCAGGCGCATCCGGCAATCGCGCCAGCACAAAGTGGATGATATTTTCTGTTAAATCGTGCTCGCCATAGCTGATGAAAATTTTCTGCCCCATAATTTTATAAGCATCGCCGTGCGGCTCGGCCCGGCATCGTATGGCCGAAAGATCGCTGCCCGCCTGCGGTTCGGTCAGGTTCATGGTGCCTGTCCATGCGCCGCTGACCATTTTGGGCAAATAGGTTTTTTTCAAATTGTCATCGCCATGTTCGGCCAGCAAGGATGTGGCGCCTTCGTTCAGCAGCGTGACCAGCGCCAGCGATATATTCGCGCTTTGCAACATCTCTTGCACGGGCAGCATCAGCAGTGGGGGCAGGCCTTGCCCGCCCCATTCCTCGGCAAAGGGCAGGGCGTTCCACCCGCCCTGAACATAGTCGTGATAGGCTTCCTTAAAACCCTTGGGCACCACAACCCCGTGGGGTGTCAGTTGGGCGCCTTGCTTATCGCCGCTGCGGTTAAGGGGGGCGAAACTGCCTGCGGCCAAGCTTCCGGCGCTTTCCAAAATGGTTTGCACCAGATCGGGGGTCAGGTTGCTGTTGATGCGCGACAGGCGCGAATGTCCCATGACATGTTCCAGAAAAAACAAATGATCGCGCACAGGGGCGACATAGTCGGCCATGGTCACAAGATGACTGAAATTATTTAATTTTCTTTACTGCCACTCAATTACGGCCACTCAAACGGTGTGGCTTTGGCCGCGATCAACATCAGGGCCACCCATAACCCCGCCTCGCGGTTGCTTTTGAACAGTTTTCCGGCGGCATGGGGGTTGACCCAATCGATGTGGCGTGTCTGCCAGAACAAATGACACGCCAGAACAACCCAGACAACATAAGAAGACGGGTGGGCGCCAAGATGCCACAGCAGGGCCGCCAACAGCACCAGCATAATCCCATAAAACGCCGCCACCGCCAGGCGCGACCAGCGACCAAACAGCCGCGCGGTTGATTTGATCCCCACCAGCGCGTCATCTTTCGCATCTTGCAGGGCATAAATGGTGTCGTATCCCAAGGTCCAGAAAATGCCCGCAGCATAAAGCAGGGCAGGGGCAAGAATAAGGTTGGGCAGATAAAACTGCGGCTGATAGGCGGCGGCGGCCACCCACACGCCCGCGTTAAACGTGAGCCCCAAAAACAGCTGCGGCCACCAGGTGATGCGCTTCATCAGCGGGTAAACACCAACAAGAAGAAGTAATGATGCGCCAACAAGTTGTGCGGCCACATTAAACTGTAACAAGATGACAAGCCCCAGAAGCAACAGCCCCGCCAGAAACCACAACGCCTCGCGAAGGGTTAGTGCGCCGTTGGCCAGGGGGCGGGTTTGCGTTCGTAAAACCGACTTATCTAAATCGCGATCCCACACATCATTCACCACACAGCCCGCCCCCCGCATGATGATGGCCCCCAGCAAAAACAAGACGGCATAAAAAACTTCGGTGGCCGACCATGCCCCCACGGGCGGGGCCGCCAAAATCAGCCCCCACCAGCACGGCCACAGCAACAGCCACCAGCCAATGGGTTTATCAAGCCGCATCAATTGGGCATAGAGATGAATTTTGGCAGGCATGGGCGTGTTTTAGGATCCTGTTTCATCAAAGCACTAGCACGCCTCAACAACAACCAAAACGCCCGCATCTATTCTGGCTTTTATTCTGGCGCGCGCTTTGCTAACATGGCGTGCGTGGACCCGTAGCTCAGCTGGATAGAGTGTTGCCCTCCGAAGGCAAAGGTCGATGGTTCGAATCCATTCGGGTCCGCCAGCTATGTCAATGACTTCATGGATTGTAAGATTAATATAACAAGAGCCCAGCGAACCTATAGCAAGCAAATTGTCATGTTTGGGATAACTTTTGGTAAATCCTTTGGGATAACTTTTGGTAAATCCTTTGCAATTCTTGGGCGGATATGCGGGATTTGCGGCAGCGTGCGCGACGTATGTTGCGGGGGTTATGACGCGTTGGTTGTGGTTTTGATGGCGTTGGCG
>RFNS01000058.1 GCA_009927055.1 Alphaproteobacteria bacterium
ATGCCGCTGACTGTCATGTCGTCAGCCGTATACCCTTACCAATTTTGCGCATCATACTGCCCATCGTACAGCTGCCCGACCTCATTCGGATAACTACAAGAGAAACTATCGCTATGTGATTGCACGGTGCCATTCACACATTGATAGACACAATACACATCGGGTTGGGTATAACGAACACCGGGAAAACCAACGCTGGCATTATTCCGTTGTGCCGAGTGAATTTGAAGATGTTGCATCGCCCCGATAGACACTGCTGTTCCACAGCACGACCTGACTGTGGCCGCACATGATTGCCCCCCAGGAGTCGGCGGTTTTTGGCAATAGATGCCGGGCGGGTTAAGGTCAGTGCGCACAACCGTCATATCGCCGGCCTGGCACTTGGGCAGCCCACCGCGCGCTGATTCAAAATTCTGCGGTGGCCAGAATTGGAAGTTTTGGGCGTAGGCGGTGCCCGCACACACAACGAGGGCAGCAACCAAACATAATTTGCGCGTTAACGTCACCATGCCAGCAATATATACCGAGATTCTGTTACGTTACGGTTAACTATTCAGACGCAGGCTGTTTTATCGCATTATGTATGCACGTCGATCACGTTGGTGCTTGATTGCGCAAGGGGGTCTCAGGCGCGGCTGTCGTCGGTCTTCCAGGGGACGTCGCGCGCGCGGCGATCGGGGTCGCGGATAGCGTAGTAGGCATCGAGCCAGTCGCGGCGGTCTGGGTGGTCGGCGTAGAGCTGGGCGCGGATTTCAAGCAGGTGCGGCCAGGTGCAGGCATCGAGCGTTTGGCGCAATGTCGGTGGCGGGGCCGCAGGTGTTGCCCTGGCCTCCCAGTGCTCTTGGAGGTGGTGGCGCTGGGCGGGTGTGATGCGCGGATGGTTGATGGCGAAGTGGTAGAAGTCGTCGAGCTCGCGTGGGGTCATGACGATTAAGACTACCGGCAACGTGGGCATTGGCACGGCGAGCCCTATCGAAAATCTCCAGGTCGTCGGAAACATTTTTACATCCAGCGGCAAGTTTCGCTCAAACATGCCGGGCACGGCGGGGGCCGGCGCCACGGTGTGCTATAGTGGTTCGGGGTATTTTGATGCTTGCACCTCACTGCGCAAATTTAAGACCGATATCGCCCCCATTGATATTGGGCTTGAGACCGTGATGCGCTTGCGGCCAGTTTCGTATACATGGAAAGCGAGCGGGCAGAAAGATATTGGGTTTATTGCTGAAGAAGCCTCGGCCATCGATGCGCGCTTTGGCAGCATGGGGACAAACGGCAAGCTGACGGGTGTTGAATATTCTCACATGGTGGCGGTGCTGACCAAAGCCATCCAAGAGCTGAAGGCCGCGAATGATGATCTGCGATCGGCCAACGATGCGCTGACGAAGCGCGTTGACACGCTTGAAGCGGCGCGGGCCCCCTAACCCTGAGGCGGTCGTTTTTTTGCGGCCGCGCGGGTGGTTGAAGGTTTTATGGTTGCCGCTTTTGTGCTGCTTTGTGCTGTGCTGCTTGGGCTTGGGGCGGCAGGCACGTCGCCATCATGCCATCCAACACGCTTCCGGCAGGTTCAGGAAGTTTTGAAAAATTTTCGGTGTTGTGTCCCTTAATATGCTCTTCTGAAAAGATTGGCTTTCCATCGTCACCGAAGGTGATGACGATATCAGGCGCCTTTGACTCCCACAACAAACGCGGCCTTGTGTCCGTCAAAGTGGCTGAGCGGGGTGTGTTGGCAGCCTGCTGTATTCTGAAAGAAATGCCATCTTGGGACGTGTTGCCGTTAACGCGGAAGGCCTCGCGCAAACAGTATAAATAGAGAGACTGTCCATCGGGGGTGTTGCGTGTAGCATGGTGCCTATCGCACCTCTGAGGGTTTGCGCCATCGCGACGATATTTTTTCCATACTTCTTCCGGCGTGGTGGGCGTATATGTGATAACATCATAAATTATAGTTATCGATCGATCCCCTGTATTGATCGCCGCATCGCCGCGGATGTCCTGTTTGCCGTTGCCCCCTGGCGCGCCTTCAAAATTAAAGTTAACGATCAGCGCGCGCGGATCCATGCTGTGCTGCCGTACGCCTGTAATGTTAGGGGTGCTTCGACGAATATCACCAAAGCACTGCAGGGCTGCTTGGTGTTGTGCACGAAGGCGCTCTCTCTCTGCGGTGGCGGCTTCTGCGCGCGCTTGTGCACGCTGTCTTGCGGCTTCTCGTTCGGCCAGAATTTTGGCTTGCTCGGCCAGCTCTGCCCTCATCACGGTGGCTGTTGCACTGGTGTGGCAGGCGGCCACGTCTTGACTGGCGTTGTTAATAAGGGCCTTTGTTGGGTCAAGGTTCGTCACTTCCGTTCTGTGGGCGGCGACAAAGCCTTCCCCATTAAACGATAAAGATACGAAGACCTGCGGCCATCTAGGCGCGGCGTACCCCTCGTTGATGTGTTCTGTTCCGACAAGAGTATAATGACCAGGCTGATTTTGATGGAAAACTGCAGAAAACCCATAACGTTCGGGTTGTTTCAAAATAGCGGTGCTGTAACAAGCCAATCTCGATGATTCTGCAGTCGGTGATAAGTCACAGGGCTCAATAAGGAGGTGAGCGTTGCGTGATTTTCGCACCAGCCCCACAGCCTGGTCAGCAGTAATCGGGCGGACTCTCCGCGTTTCGGCCCACATACCGCTCCTGTATGTTTTCAGGTAAGCTTTATTGTTGAGACGATCCCAAGCAGAATCAGAATGAGAACCTATCGGCGTCGTGACACGAGCCTCAGAGACTTCGGATGTGCCTGGCTCAAACGTTGGTGGTGTGCTTATGTCTGTGACGATTTGATAGTGATGGGGTGATGCACGTTCATCGGCTGATATTCTTGTTTCACTTACCCATGCGGGTGGCAAGGTCCTTCCCACGCATGCTGCAATGGCTGCGCGAAGCTCTGCCGCTGTTTTGTTGTAGCGCTGTTTGGTGGGATCCCCCACGTAATAGGCGGCAAGAACGCCAAGGACGACCGATGGAATAGCCCACCATGCCAGGCCTGTGTTGGGTTGGGGGGCTTGTGGTTCTTGTGGGGCTTGTTGTTCGTTCTGGGTGGCGGTCATTGTTAAGTTCTCCCTGAAAAAGATTTTGTCTGCAGAATTTTTAGCTTGGTTTTAAGCCCAAGGCAACAGCCTGTTACTTTCAACCCCCCTACTTCCCGCCCTCATGCGTCAGGCGCATCTGGCGCGCGCGGGTGAGGATGGTTTCCTCCAAAGAACTGGGCACGTTTTCAGAGACGGGGGCATCCACCCAATCGCCCTTGTCGTTCTTGGTTTGCTTAAAGGCGCGCACACGCACGCCATCGGCCCGCAGCTGACGCGACAGCACAAACACATTCAGCTTCAAACGCTCGTTCGGATATTCGGGCTGGCTGTACCAATCAGAAATAATCACGCCGCCAAACGGATCGGCGCTGGCGATGGGCACGAATGACAGCGTATCCAGCGCGGCGCGCCACAAAAAGGCATTGACCGTGATGCCGGAGGCCGATTCGCCCTCGCCTCGGCCGCCCATAATGGTAATGCCCCCATCCTCACTCAGCAGGCTGCCACCCTGATAGGCATCATCCTTGATTTTGTCGGGGTACTGGTTTTTGCTCTCGACCCCGCCGCAGGCCGCAAGGCCAAGAACCGCCGCCGCCGTCAGCACAAGCGTCGGCACAGAGGCCGCAATCTCATGAAAAATTGATGTTTTTGACCGTGTCATCGCTTGACTCGTGTTGAAAGAGAGGAAGGGTATGGCGTGAAACCACGTATAATCAAAGACTTAAGTCTTGACAAGCGGCAGGATAGTCACAGTATTTGTGGCAAAGGTAACACAGTTAACGGGCAAAGGTGGCGGCAGATGCATTTCGTGCTTGTCTGTGCAGACAAGTTGCCCCACATTCGGCCATGACAGGCGCTGGGTCTGGGTCCAGATCCTGCCTCAAGTCAGTATCTGGTTCATATTGCGCCAGCTGCTGGTCGATTAACTCTTAAGGGGGAAACATGCGTAAGCATCTGCTCGCAACCACCGCTCTCGTTACCGCCGCTTTGCTGGCGGGTGGCGCACACGCGGATAACACAGAAAACGGTCTGACCGTCACCGTCGGCGGCTATATCGATTTTCGCGCGGCTCAATTCAGTCAAGATAACGGTAACCTGAACACCGCTTCGGGCCGTCACTTTGACTTCGAACAAGAATATGCCCTGAACTTTGATGTGATGGGTAAAACAGGTCACGGCATCGAATACGGTGGCCGCATCAGCCTGTCGAACGATGAACAAGCCCCCGCGGGCGGTGGTTCGAACACCTTTGTTGACCAGGCCTATGTGTTCTTGGGCGGCAACTATGGTAAAGCCATTGCCGGTGACCACTACGGCGCCAGCGACCTGTTTGTGTCAGCGCCCACCATCGGTCTCGGTCAAGCCAACGGTGAATACACCGATGCGGTTGATCAAAGCATCTTCTCGGTCATCACACCGTTGTATTCTGCTGATGACGAAGAAAACACCAAAGTCACTTACATGACTCCGCAACTGGGCAACGAGCAGCACAAACTGCAAGCGGCCGGTTCGTTCATGCCCAATTGGAATGACAAAGGCCAAAACATGATCAAGTATCGTGGTGCGGCTGCGGCGGGTCAAACAACCAGCACAAACTTCTCGGATAACGCTGACAATGCGCCGTATAAAAACGTGTTCGAAGGAACCGTTCGCTATACCGGCAGCTTTGACGCTGTGAACGTGGCCGCTGCGGCGATCGTTCAAACCGGTGAAGCCGAAAATGCCAACCGTTGGACAGGTGCAAGCGTATCAGGCGCTGCCCTTGAAGACTTCACGGCCTATGGTTTCGGTGGTCAGGTTGCCTATGCTGGCTTCACTGTCGGCGGTAGCTGGCTCGATGCCGGTGAAATGAACACCATTGCGGGTCAAAACAATGACCAGACCGTGGGCACCCTGGGTGTCAGCTACGGCTGGGATCGTTTCGGCCTGGCTTTCAGCTGGTTGACAGCCGAAGGTTACAACAATGGCTTTGATAACACCATCGCTCAAGGCGTGACAGCCAACACCGTGGGTGGTCTCACCAATGTGAACTACATTGACGACCTGAACGTGTATGGCGTCGGCGGTACCTATAACTGGTTCCCCGGTATGAGCACGAACCTGGACGTTGTCTGGTTTAGCCAAGAACGCGCCGATCGTCGCGTGGCTGGCCGCAACATCAGCGATGTCGAAGGTCATGTGGTGATGCTGGGCCAAAAACTGGAATTCTAATTCTGGTTGAGGTTAAAGACAGAAAGGGCGGCAGCAATGCCGCCCTTTTTTGTTGGCGATAGGGCGGGCCTG
>RFNS01000057.1 GCA_009927055.1 Alphaproteobacteria bacterium
GGGGGCGGAGCATGGGGTTATGGCGCGGTTATTTTCGTCCACGACTGAGACGGCTCGTCCCAGACGTATTGCTCGCCATCAGTTGGGAACGGCACCGGAGGCTGCCAGTCATGGTTGGCGTCTAATGTCCAAGACGGATAAGGCTGCGGAGAGATAAACACATCCGCCGTCGCGTCATAATGAAAACCGATCCCGGCGAAACGTCTGCGGATCGTTCCGTTGTACGAAGTCTGCTTCCACCGATCATGCCCAAACAGACTTTGGCAAAATGCAATTCCTTTGGCTTCGTTTTCTTGCCCGTTGTCCAAAAGTTCAGCGTTGTTGACAACGATGACCTGCATCACCGTGCCGCTCTCGTCAAGTTCTGCGAAGTGTGCCATTAGAACGTGATGCTCCCGCTGCCAGTAAACGTGTAAATCGTGTCGCCGCCAGACGTTGTGACGGTCGGCGAGCCGGTTGTTGATGCAGCAGATCGCGATGCGCGAAGGATTACCACACCAGAGCCTCCAGACCCACCCGCTCTAGGAGACGATCCGCCACCGCCGCCGCCGCCGGTGTATGCCGTTCCGGCAACGCCAGAAATGCTATCGTTCGCACCCGCGCCGCCTCCTCCGCTACCCCCGCTTCCGTAACTACTGGCCGATCCACCGCCGCCGCCGCAGTAAGTCTGGCTGGCTCCAGTGATGCTCGATGTCGCGCCGTTTCCGCCGTTTCCGCCGGAACCCGATGCGCCAACTTGTCCAGCGCCGCCGCCACCGCCCCCGCCGGCGCTGCCAGAGCTTCCTCCGGCGAATCCTTGGCCCGAAACTGGCGATCCGCCAGACGCCCCGCCTGCTCCACCACCACCGCCTCCAGACCCTCCGTTTCCGCCGGGAGACTGGACCGAACTAGAGCCAGCGCCGTATCCGCCGCCCTTTGATGTATAGGTTAGAAATGCGCTGTCCGACCCGACAAATCCGTTTCCGGTATTCGACGCCGTCAACGCCGCGCCGCCGCCGCCAACGGTTACGGTGTAGGCGACTCCAGGAGAGCAATAGTCAGAGCCAGACAGAAACCCGCCGCCTCCGCCGCCGCCTGAGTAAAACCTGCCTCCTCCACCTCCTCCCGCGACGACTAGATACGCAACAGACACCAATGGCATTGGAGTCAGCGCACTTGTAGCGCCAGAGAAAGCCCCTACTCCAACTGAGTTGACGGCCGCGACACGGAATACATACGCGGTGCCGTTCGTGAGCCCCGTTACAGTAGCCGTCGTTGCTGTCGATGCGCCGTCCAGGAACGCGGTCCATGTGCTTCCTGAATCGCTGCTGTATTGGATGAAATAATCCGTAATAGGCGTCTGCGTAGCCGTGTTGGGTGCCGTCCACGACAGCGTGACTTGACCGTTGCCGACGATTCCAGACACGCCCGTCGGCGCGGGCGGCTTCCAAAGACTCCACCGAAAATCCTCTTGCAGCGATTGCATTGGATAACGCAGCATTAAGACAGTTCCTTCCAGAAAGCGTTTACTTTCAGTTTGCTTGATGTTCCTGCGGTGACGTAGATGCTCTGATTCTCCAGAAGCGATGCGCCTAGTGTCTTATCTACCACGACAAGGCTTCTCCCCGCCTCGATAGCCACGCCCGAAGCAAACTCGTAAGCCGTGCCAGAATTCGTAGCGTTGGCGTACATCGCGACCGTAACGGTGACTGGATTTG
>RFNS01000293.1 GCA_009927055.1 Alphaproteobacteria bacterium
GCCATGGGCTCTAGCGAGACGGAAACCTATTACAGCATTGCCAGCACGGGCGCGTCGGGCCTTGTGCGCATGGATCGCAGCATGGAAGCGCTGGATAGTTTGCGCGAAGGCAGCTTGGATTTTTATGCGCAAATGCGCAGCGTCTATCGTCAGCATCGTAACAAGCAGCTGGGCGTGACCAGTATGAACCCCACCGATTATTACGGGGACGAGGTGGATGATTATGTGCCGCTGTCAAGCACGGTGCAGCCCGTGGACGAACACAAAGACCACGCCCCCACGCGCAAACCCGCGCATCGCACCAAACCGGCGGCTTAGGATCAGGACTCATTCAAAAATAACAGAAAAAGACTGAAGCCCCTGCGACAGCAGGGGCCCATCACACATCGGCTGCTTCGTGTGTTGCATTCGGGTGATGGGTACCTGCTTTCGCAGGCACAGCAGTGCTATGTTTTCATGCGTCTCGGCGCTAGAACCTTATGAGAATGAGACAAATCAACAAAAAATAGCGCCATCCCCGCCTCACCTGCGCAGGGATGACGACCCGTGTGGGTGTATGGGTCTTCCAAATTAACAAGGATCGTTTTCTGAATGTAACAACGTCAGCAGATCAAGCCCGTGGCCGATTTGGGCCTGACGCGCACTTAGTTTCTGTTCGGTGTCGGGGTCCATGCCCCAGTGCTGCGCCTGAAAAAGCACTTCTGTTTCCGAAATCTCAAGAATTTGCGCGGCATCGGCATAACGGCCCTTCAGCGCGCCATAGGCCAGAATGAATGACCCTGTCGCCTCGGTTAGCTGTTGCAGCGCCGCCAGCGTGAAGGGGCACAGAGAATGAAAAAAATCGTGCGGCAGCGGCGTGGTGGCGGGGCGGCCTGTGGCGCGCTCAAACCATTCAACTTCGGGTGTCCATAATTTTTCTTGCCGGATTTTCAGCGCCTCTGGGGAAGGCGATGGATGATGCAGCAAATCGGTCTCCAACCAGCGGCGCAAAGGGTGCGCGATTGTGTGCGGATGTGGTGCGATGTGATCCAGCGCGGTGATGACCAACACCGACAGCGGCATGTGCTGCATGGGCACAAATTTTTTTGGCGCGTGCTGCCATTCGTGCTGCAGGGCCTCGGCCAGCTTTGGCGTGGGCACCTGCACCACCCGTTGTTCGGGGGTGGAAAGCGACGCGCCATCAAGATAAACGACAAAACCGTTCTCAACCCCCACCACACTGGCATGTGTCCATGTGCGTTTTAACATCATCTCAGGCATGATAAGGATGTTGCAGGCTTGTGTGGACTGAAAAAAATTTTCTTCTGATGCAGGTTTCAGATGACGTAGGCAGCGTCCGTTGACAAAACAGTGTCATCCTGGCGCACGCCGGGATCCATGGACAGAAAGTTTCGTCCTCAATGAGGCTGTTCGGCCGAGAGATATCTCCATAGATTCCGGCTTTCGCCGGAATGACGATATTTGTTTGACGATGATGCACGTGATTTGAAATCCCGACCGAGTTAAGCCGTTTGTAGCAGTCCAGAAAAGCCATACCACGGGCGCAAGGGGGATGATTGTGCTTCAGCCAGTCCCTGCATTACCCCGGTTCTATGTTCGGCGGGGATATTTTCTTGAAGGTCATCGGCGCCGGCCATGCATAGCATGCCTTGGGCGATATAATCCTGCACCTTGGGGGGCATTGGGCTGATGGTGGCGATGGCGTGATCGAACAACTTTGTCATGCTAAGAGCGTACCACGACAGGCCATTGTGTTCAATCCATTACTGCCCAAACAACTTGATGCCCAGGCCTTTTTCCAGCGAATCTTTCAACTGCTGGCCTTGTTCTGATCCCAGCGCCTTCTCAATTTCTTCGCCCACTTTTTTCTTGGTTTCATCCACGATCACTTTGGTTTTTTCTTTCAGCTGCTCGGTTTGTTTCCCCAGCACGCCTTCTTGTTTCGGCGGCGTGGCGTAAACGGGGTTAAGGAGCGCCTGCACGCAGCCGTTGCTTGCGTCGGTGGTGGGCGGCACCACGGGCACGGGCATATCGTTGTTGCCCAGACCCGGCACCGCATCGCCAAACAACGTGCCCGCCAGTTTTTGCGCCACGTTGCGCTGATCGATGCTGGTGCGGGGCTTCAGCAACGATCCGTCAACTTTAACAGGGAACGACAGCATATCGGCTTTGGCATCTTTCACCTGCGGCTTAAACAGCATGGCGATGGTTTCATCGCCCAGATTGATGCGCCCCGTGCCCGCCACACTGGCCAGATTGGTATCGAGGATAAATCCCTGACTGGTGACAATGCCGTTTTGGGCCTGCAGGCGCGTGGCCATGCAGCTAAAATCGGCCTGCGCCAGCAAACCAAACCCAGGGGCAAAACCGGCCAACAATCCGCCCAATGATTGGCGCGTGGCGCTGGCGGGCGGTCCGCGATCGACATCTAATGCCATGCGTCCGTTAAGTGATGCGGCGATGGCGCGCAGGCTCAAACCCTGACCCGACACATCGATCATCCATTGGCTTTTGCCCACGGCCAACTTATCGGCCTTGAAAGCGGCTAAAAGGGCGTTGGTATCAATATCCTTGCCATTCAGGCGCAGCTGCAGCGATGGCGTGCCAGCACCATTGAGGGTGAGGGAACCTGTCAGCGGTTGTTCTGCCAACCGGAACGAGAGAGGTTGAAGTTGCAACACGCCGCCGTTCAGGCGCGCCTGTGTGGCAATGGCGCTGAGGCCCACGCCCGAAGCTGTTTTGATGTTATCGATGTTAAGATCAAGATCGGCATCGAGCTGTTTGAAGGCCGAAAGATCAAGCGGCGCATCGCTGAACAGGCGCGGCGATGCGGCCCCCGACGAGGCTGCGGGTGCGGAAGAATGTCCCGCCACATCGGCCGCAAGATTTTCTGCCGCCGCATTTTCAATCCCCGCATTTTTGGCCGCATCATTTTCTGCCCCCGACACCGTGGCATCAAACGTGCCGATTGTCACCGAACCTTTCAGCGATGGGCGTGCCCCGCCCGTGCGCACCGCCATGGTGCCTGTGGCTTTGGCTTGGGGAAGTTCAAGCCCATAGGTATCCAGCGCGATCAGTTGGCCCTTTTCTTTCAGCGCCCCTTCAGCCTCAAAGGCCAGGCCTTTGTACCGCGCCTGCAGATCGAGCGGCCAATCGGCCCCCGAAAGCAGATCGGCAAAAGCGCCGCCATTTAATGTCAGCTGGAATGTTTCACCGTTCAGGCGGCCATCGGCCGAAAGGTTGGTTTTTTCGGCCGCGCGCGCCGCCAGCTGATTGATGACCAGATCAACCGGTTCTGATTTTTTGTGGCCCTGAACATAGCGCACGGTGCTGTCGCGCACCCCAACATGCTGCACGGCATAGCTGATGTGCAACTGCGGCGCGCGCATGACAGGGTTGTTGTTTGTGTCGCTGGCGTTTTCTTTGGCATTGGCTTCTTTGGCACTGGCGGCGGGTTTTTGTTCTTTCAACGCGATGGCCCAGTTGCCCACGCCGCGCGCGTTGGTTTCCAGATTAATTTTGGCTTTCACAATCTCAATACGCTGAATGTTCAGGCGCTGCTGCAGCAACGGCTCCAGTGCCACGGTCACGGCAATCTCATCAGCCTCTAGCATGTCAGGTTTGCTGGCCCACGGCGCGTTGCCCACGCGCACTTTCTGCACGCCAATGCCAAGGCCGCCCGCCGATAAACTGAGGCTGACATCGCCGTTCAGTTCAATTTTCCGGCCTGTTTGTTCTGATAAAATGCGCGCCACTTCGGCCTTATAGGTGGCGGCGTCGAACGTGATCAGGAAAATGGCCACCGCCACAAGGGGAATGACAAACAAAAGGCCCGTAAAGGTTGCCAGCAAACGTCCGATTTTCATGTGTGTTTTTCCTCGCTGCATCTGGCAATATTGAGAATAAGATCACACACAACACTGATATGCCTGCGAAGGCAGGCATCCATCACCCCTCAGCGACGCCAGCGTTACATTCGGGTGATGGGCCCCTGCTTTCGCAGGGGCGGCCGTGATGATGGTTCTTACAACACTTTTGCCACGTGATTCTATCTATTTAGGCTGAAAGCCCGCGTTTTGCCAAGCCTTGCGGCGAAGCGGGGGCAGGGGCGCCGAAAGGCTGATGGTTTTTTTTCCATCCAGCGAAAAAACCATGTGCACCGCATGCAAATGCAGGCCCGCTTTTTTCTGAGCGTCAGTGAGAGGAAATTTTTTTCGCCCATAAAGCGGATCGCCCACAATGGGGCAGCCCATATGCAGGCAGTGCACGCGCAACTGATGCGTGCGGCCTGTTTCGGGTTGTAATTCAAGCCAGCTGTAATCGCCCGTTGTGTGAAGCACCACATAGCGCGTGGTGGCGGCCTGCGCGCCCGCTGTGCCCGGTTTGGCCACCGCCATCGTTTCGCCGCGCTTGATCAACGGCGCGCTGATAACGCCCTGCGGATGGGGTGGTTTTCCGTGCACCACGGCCCAATAAACCTTGTGCATGTTTTTATCGCGGAACATGGCGGCAAGGGTGTTGGCGGCGCGCGCCCCCTTGGCCAGCAGCAACAGGCCTGAGGTGTCGCGATCAAGCCGGTGCACCAGTTTAAGGGGTTGTTTTTTGTGGTGCGCCCAGGCCTGCAACCATCCATCGAGATGATCATCAATGCCCATGCCGCCTTGCACCGCTAATCCTGCCGGTTTGTTGATGGCGATCAGATCATGATTTTGGAAAAGAATAAGACCAGACAGTTTTTGAACAAGGGTTTGACTATCGGCCGGCGGTGGTTTGGGCGTTTCGGCGGGCAGCACCGACAGCTGGGGCGGCAGGCGCAGTGTTTGTCCGGCACCAAGGCGCGTATCGCCCCGTGCCCGCTTGCCATCGACCCGAATTTGCCCGGTGCGATACAGCTTGCCCGCCATGTCGCGCGGCAGCGTGGCAAAATGCCGTTGCAGCCATCTGTCGAGGCGGCAGCCATCATCATCGTCGGCCACCACCCGGTGGATCACGTGCGCTTTGGTGGTGGACGGTGTGTTGGACGTTCGCCCTTTCTGCATCTATAACGCTTTAGCATGGGAAATTAGCATGGGAAAATCACCACGTCATTTGCTGGGGCTTCAGGGCCTGGGGGACAGGGCGATGGCCGATATTGTGGCGCGCGCCGAAACAATACAGGCGCGGGGCGCACGGCCCGTCTGTGCGGGGCAGCAGGCGGTGCTGGCTTTTTTTGAACCCTCGACCCGCACCAGCACATCGTTCGCGCTGGCCTTTCAGCGCCTGGGCGGACAGGTGGTGATGCTGAACGTGGCGCAATCATCGGCCCAAAAGGGTGAAACCCTGCACGATAGTTTATCAACCCTGCTGGCCATGCAGCCGCATTTTTTGGTGCTGCGCCACGGGCAAAACGGCGGGCTGCAACCTCTGGCCGCGGCCACTGAAACATCTGTGGTGAACGCGGGCGATGGCGCGGGTGAACACCCCACCCAAGCGTTGCTAGATGCGTTGACGGTGAAACAAATCAAAGGCCGCCTGAATGATTTGACGGTGGCCATTGTGGGCGATATTCGTCACAGCCGCGTGGCGCGATCGAACGCACATCTGTGGCGGCAAATGGGCAGCCGCGTGGTGATGGTGGCCCCGCCCGAATTATTGCCCGATGTGGACGACTATCCGTTTGCCTTTTTCAGCACCGACATGGCACAAGGCCTGAAAAAAGCCGATGTGATTATCACCCTGCGCCTGCAAAAAGAGCGTTTGGAAAAACAACTGACCATCTCGGCCGATGATTATCACATCCGCTATGGCATGGATCATGAAAAATTATCTTATGCCGCGCCCGATGCGGTGGTGCTGCACCCCGGCCCCATGAACCGCGGCGTGGAAATTTCAAGCACACTGGCCGATGATGCAACGCGCTGTGCGGTGCTGCGCCAGGTGACAAACGGCGTGGCCACGCGCATGGCCGTGTTTGAGTGGTTGACCCATGCTGCCTGATTTTTCAACCATCAACGACAGCACGCTGGTGCTTTATTTATTTCTGGCGGCGCTGGGCTATGTGCTGGGCAGTATTCCGTTTGGCTATGTGCTGGTTAAAATGTCGGGCGGGGGCGATATTCGCCATGTCGGTTCGGGCAATATTGGCGCCACCAATGTGCTGCGTACCGGTAAACGATCATTGGCCATTGCCACGCTGGTGCTGGATATTTCCAAGGGCGTGGCGGCGGTGCTGATCGCTCAGCATTTTGAACCGTGGCTGGGCGCGCTTGCCGGCTTCACGGCGTTGCTGGGGCATTTATACCCCGTGTGGTTGCAGTTTAAGGGCGGCAAGGGCGTCGCCACCACCGCGGGCATTTTGCTGGCCATTGATTGGCGCCTGGGCTTGGCCACCTGCGTGTGCTGGCTTTTGGTGGCGCTGCTGTTTCGTTATTCATCGCTGGCGGCGCTGACCGCCATTATTTTATCGCCCGTGTTTGCGTGGATTTTTG
The DNA here is from genome assembly GCA_009927055.1 of Alphaproteobacteria bacterium. GTDB lineage: Bacteria > Pseudomonadota > Alphaproteobacteria > UBA9219 > RFNS01 > RFNS01. The sequence goes on from RFNS01000293.1 coordinate 6,468, forward strand.
ATGTGTCAGAATATATTCCGTTTTGTCTCCTCATGGCGTTGCTGGTGTGGCTGCGCCATCGCACCAACATTATGCGGCTGGTGCAGGGTATTGAACCCAAAATCAATTTGAAAAAGAAAAAAGAAAAAGAAAAAGAAGCAGAACAATCCACAGACACAGAAACAACCGAGGCCGAACATGCCAAGCCCCCAGGCAGCGATCCAGCCCTCTGACACAGAATGGCTGGCGCGGTTGTGCCTGGCCCGCACCACGCATGTGGGGCCTGTGACGTATCACAGTTTAATGCGCCGCTTTGGCAGCGCCGCCGCCGCCCTAGAAGCCTTACCCCACATGGCCATGCGCGCAGGCGCCAAGCAAAAATTCGTGCCCTGCCTTGAACCCGATGCGAGGCGCGAATGGGACGCCACAAAAAAAATGGGCGGGCACATGGTTTTTTTTGGCACACCCGCTTACCCCACGCTTTTGGCCAACATTCCCGATGCGCCGCCGGTGTTATCGGTTTTGGGACAGCCAGCCCTTTTGTTGAAAAAGGCGGTGGGTCTTGTGGGCGCACGCAACGCGTCCCTCAACGGCAAAAAAATGGCGCATGTGCTGGCCACCGGCCTGGGGCAGGCGGGGTTTGTGGTGGCTTCGGGCCTGGCGCGCGGCATCGATGCCGCCGCGCACGATGCCAGTTTGGGCACCGGCACCGTGGCCGCCATGGCCGGCGGGCTTGATCATCTTTATCCGCCTGAGCATGAAAAACTGTATGCGCGCATCGCCGAAGCGGGCGCCATTATCTCAGACATGCCGCTGGGCACCGAGCCGCGCGCGCAACTTTTCCCCCGCCGCAACCGCCTGATTGCGGGGCTGAGCGTGGGCGTGGTGGTGGTGGAGGCGGCGGCGCAATCGGGCTCGCTCATCACCGCCAATTATGCGCGCGATTATGGGCGCGAGGTGTTTGCGGTGCCTGGCTCGCCGCTCGATCCACGATGCGGGGGCAGTAATTTTCTTATTAAGCAGGGCGCGCAGCTGGTGGAAAATGTGAACGATATTTTAGACAATCTGCCGAAACATGGTGGCTTGCGCGAACCCGCCCGCACATTTGATGATGAACCCATGAATGTGTCTGATAGCGATATGACGGCGGCGCACGCCGTGATTGCCGAAAACCTTGGCCCCTCGCCCGTGGGCATTGATGAACTGGTGCAACAATGCCACCTGCCCGCCGCGCTGGTGAATGCCGTGCTGGTCGAGCTCGAACTCGCCGGCCGCCTGCAACGCCTGCCCGGACAGATGGTGTGCTGGGTGGGGTGAAAATTTTTTCTTAGGGTCTCGACCCCATGAAAGATGACAGTCTCAACCATTCACGCCAGCGCA
>RFNS01000253.1 GCA_009927055.1 Alphaproteobacteria bacterium
GCCATGCTGCCTCTGACGATCGTTCTCGTTCCTTTTTTGTAAGCGCCCCAATGATTGGCCCACTGGTCGGCTGTCATTTGCATATCGTCGAAACGGATGATGGTTTGAGATTCCCCTGTGTTAGCCTGCAATGCCTTGGGCAATAAATCATGGGGCACCACATAGACGGACCCTGAGTATCGTTCACGCGTATCATGTTCAACATCGCCTGGTCTAATCTCTCTTGTCACAATGCCCGCTTCCTGCAATTGATCTGGGGTCAAGGTGGCAATCATCGTGTCAAACGTTAAGTGTGTTTGGCGAAGACTTTTTTCCCAATTTTGCTGCATGTCGGGGTTGGCGATCATAAACTTCCACGCGGCGAGCTTTTGAGCGTCTGGAAGAGCAAACATGATAGTCACCAAAAAACTGCACGAGGAGGATGTCTTGCCCGCGTCCTGCATCACATCTGTGGCCATCATTTTCTGCCACGCGTCAAGCCTATCCTTGGGTGGAAAATTATTAGCAATGAGTGTTGTGAAAACATCAAGAGCACCGTTGGGTGATTGCCTAATACGCTCTCGGATTGTCTCGTTTTTGGTGAGGAGTTCTAAAAGCACTGGCATAGATTCGGCAACGGTGTTTTCATGCCCTTTGCGCTTATGAATGATAAACTGGCTGATCTCAACAAACGCGTTACGATCAGTGGAGTTTCCGTTAATATCAAGCATTTCATCAATTTTCTGCCTGTCTGCCGGTGTCAAAACCGAGTGCGCTTCTTCCTGTTCGGCGGCTGTGGTCATATGTTATCCTCACTCTTGTCTTGTTGACCAATTCTTGGTCCTATCGTTCTCAGGTCCATGAACCTTTTCACAATTCACGGGTGCTATCACCCTATGGCGCCTATCATCTTTATATCACCCACTCCACTCCAAGTCACCCGCGGCATTACTTTCACCCGTGTGGTGGGGCTGTGGGTGCGGGCATCCATTGCCCTGTCGCGCTGAATCCTGTTAACTGCGCGGATGGTTAATTTGTTTGGCGAGGCCGAGGGGGCGCCTTTATCCCCGCGCGATACCTTTGGCGACATTCCGCGCGATACACCCGGCGCTGGCGATGATCGCGCCGTTGAACACACCGTGGTGCATTATCGCGTGCTGGCCCGCAAATATCGGCCCACTTTGTTCAGCGAACTGATTGGCCAGCCCGTGCTGGTTCAAACCCTGACGCATGCCATTCAACAAAACAAACTGGCGCAGGCGTGGATGCTGACAGGCGTGCGCGGTGTGGGCAAAACCACCACTGCCCGCATCATCGCCCGCGCGCTTAACTGCATCGGCCCCGATGGCACAGGCGGCCCCACGCCCCAGCCCTGCGGTGCGTGCGCCCACTGCACCGCCATTGCCGCCGATCATCATGTCGATGTGCTGGAGATGGATGCGGCAAGCCGCACCGGCGTGGATGATATTCGGGATATTATTGATGGTGTGAAATATGCGCCCGCCAGCGCGCGCTATAAAATTTATATTATCGATGAAGTGCACATGCTTTCTAAAAACGCCTTCAATGCGCTGCTGAAAACGCTGGAGGAGCCGCCGCCGCATGTGAAATTTATTTTCGCCACCACCGAAATTCGCAAGGTGCCTGTCACGGTGCTTTCACGCTGTCAGCGGTTTGATCTGCGCCGTATCGAGGTGGCCGAACTGGCCGCGCATTACAAAAAAATATGCGGGTGGGAGGCGATTGAGGCCGAAGATGCCGCCCTGCAGTTGATGGCGCGCGCGGCCGATGGCTCGGTGCGCGATGGGCTGAGCTTGCTGGATCAAGCCATTGCCACGGCCCATGGCCCCATCACCGCCGCGCTGGTGCAAGAGATGCTGGGCCTCTCAGACAGAGGGAAAAGCCTGACATTGTCGGCGCTGGCCCTGCGGGGCGATATGCCCGCCGCGCTGGCGACGCTGGATGATTTGCTGAATGCCGGCAGTGATCCTGTGCAGGTGCTGCACGATATGGCCGATGCGGTTTATCTGCTCTCTCGCGCGAAGGTGGAAAAAAGCATGGTGGCCACGGCGCAGCTGACCGAGATTGAGAAAAATTTTCTGGCCGAGATGGCCGAGATGAGCATTCCGGCCCTGGCGCGCGCGTGGCAGGTTTTGCAAAAAGGCGTGCAGGAAGTGGCGCAAAGCGAACGGCCACAACCATCGGCCACCATGGTGCTGATCCGCCTCGCCTATGCCGCGCAGCTGCCGCCGCCAGGACAATTGGTGCGCGCACTGGCGCATCAGACAAATACCTCAGGCACTGACATTGCCGGGGCGAAGGATCAATCGGGGAAAAATCCCCCACGGGCTTTTTTGGGGGGCGGCGCTTCTGCCCGCGGCAACTTGGCCGTGGTGGCCGCGGCGGCCCCCGCGCCACAATCCGCCACGTTGCCCCAAAACCTGGCCGAGGTGGCCGAATGGCTGGAGCGTGAGCGCGAAGGCAGGCTTTATGCGCAGGTGGTGCAGTTTCTGCATTGTGTTTCGTGGGCCCCCCCGCGCATGGATGTGCGGCCCGCCCCCGGCGCGCCGGCCGATATGGTGCCGCAGCTGGGCCATTTTTTGCAGCGACACACGGGCCAGCGGTGGATGATTTCGGTGGTGAAGGAACAGGGCGAACCCACCCTGGCCGAGCAGGCCCGCGCCCGCGAAGCCGCCCTGTGGGAGCGCGCGCAAAACCACCCGCTGGTGGCGGCGTGCCTGCAGCAATTTCCGGGGGCCAAAATCTCGGCCATCAAGCCGCGCGCAATTAATGCTGAACTTGCCAATGGCGCCGATGACGGCTTAATGGAAGAAACAGAATAAGGAGACAGCCATGAATTTGGGCGCCATGATGAAACAGGCACAAGAAATGCAGGCCAAGCTGCAAGAGATGCAGGCGCGTCTGGCGCAGATCGAGCTGGAAGGTCAGGCCGGCGGCGGCATGGTGAGTGTGCTGATGACCGTGAAGGGCGAAGCGCGCAAAGTGCGCATTGATCCGCAGATTGTGAACATTGGCGATGTGGCCATGCTGGAAGATTTGGTGGTGGCCGCCATTAATGATAGCCGCAGCAAAGCCGAACAGGTTGTGGCCAAAGAAACCGAAGCCATGATGGGCGGCCTGAACCTGCCCCCCGGCTTCAAGTTGCCGATTTAGCTTCAAGTTGCCGATTTAATTGTAAGCCGCGTTGCGGTCTGGCCTGTCATCGCCGGCCTGTCTTTTTTCTGCTCTGCCATGTTCTGTTCAACCAGATCAGCACCTAACAAGCCAACGCCTAACCTGTATGGTCAGGCGCTTGGGTGATGAAAAGCATCAGCCGCTGCGCGCAAAGAGGCAACCATTTTCTTTGAGACTTCTGGATTTGTGGGGGCGCCGATGATGCGCGATCCCTTGCCCACAAGCCATAGCGCGGCCGCACGTAGTTCTTCCACCATCGTCTTGGGCCGTGGCTCCGCCAATTCATCGGCTGTGGCGCGCAGCATCGCCGCCATGGATATTTTGGCCCTTGTTGTTGTGTGTCGGCTCGTGTGCCAATTATTCGCCAACTGGCCGGCTGTCATGTACAGGATGCTGAAACAGGCGATGGTTTGATATTCCTCTTTTTGAGACTGCAACGCTTGGGGCAACAAATGATGAGGCACCACATAGACGGCCCCTGAGTAGTGTCCACCCCCATCGTGCTCAACATCGCCTGCTCCAATCTTCCTTTTCACAATGCCCGCTTCCCGCAAGGACGCGGCGCTGAGTTGATCAAGGATATCCCCAAGCCTGACGATGACAGACCAAGATTTGTTTGGCTGGTCGAGCTCGTCCTGTATGGCGGGGCTGGCCATGATTTCTTGCCACATCGCCAGCTTATGATGAGGGGGTAGAGACTCAATAATATCTTGGGCACGCCAAAGTCTGACGTCTTGTATGTGCGTGATCCAATCCTTCATCTCGTGTTCAATCCACACCTTCGTCACAGGGTGGGCCATCATTTTTTGCCACGCGGCCAGCCTGTCATCGTTGTTAAGAGAGAGAATGATGCTGTGGGCAGCCGAAAGCGCCACCGTACGTTCCCAGGCTGCTTTCTCCGCCAGAAGTTCTGTGTTTGTGGTGATGATGTCCAAAAACCCGTCAATGCGTTGATCGGCGCGAACCTTTTTGACTATCAATTCTCTGAACATCTTAAGCTTGTTAAACAAGGATTGTTCTGCATCCCCCAAAATCGCATCAATTCTTCTCTGCTGTTCAGTCGTAAAAACTGAGGCCGGTTGTGCGGAGGTGGCGGTGGTCATGTTATGGCTCCTTTTTATTTTGCGTGTGTTGTGTTTGCGTGTGTTGTGATGGTATTTTTACTCTAACGATTTCTCTCTAGCGGTTTCTATTCCTCTTGTCACGGGGATGAGTTTGGCTTTGTTTTTCTTGGCTTGGTTTTTCTTGGTAAAGGGTGC
>RFNS01000228.1 GCA_009927055.1 Alphaproteobacteria bacterium
ATGGGCGTGCGTGCGCTGGTGTTGTCGGGCGAAGGGCGTTCGCCAGAAACATCGCTGGGGTCGGGTTATCGGCAGGTGTTGATCACGATGAAAGGACAGGTGGATGATGCGCAAAGCCTGCACCAGTTTTTGCAACAATTATCGCGGCCGAAGGGCGAGGCGGGCTGGTTTTTCGCCCAGCATCTTGCGTGGCAGCAGGGGAAAAACGGCCTGACCTTTACCCTGCGCGGCCCTGTGGTGTTTCGGCCCTAAAATCGATCGACAGTAAAAACTCGTCATCCCCGTTTTGCGCGCATGAGGACAGGCAGCGGTGGGAATTGATGTCTCGGCAAATGGGCAGGAGGATGGCACCGTTTTTTTGTTGATCATGCGCTCAATCTTACTGGGCGATGCCCCTAGGCCAAACGCCGCTTAAAATCGTCATACCCAAAACGCTTCACCACCTCATAACGGCCATCCTCGTGCCACAGGGCCAAATCGGGCAGCGGCGTGCCGTTAAAGGTGGTGGTCTGCACAAAATTGTAATGCATCATGTCTTCTAAAAACAGCACATCGCCCACCTGCAGCGGCCTTGAAAAAGCATAAGGCGCCAGCACATCGCCCGTCATGCATGTTTTGCCGCCCAGAATATAGTGGCGGGGAAATTTCCCACGCAAGGTGTCATCCGCCTCGGCCGTCGCAGCATCAATGGCACCCACAATGCGCGGGCGGAAACTGCCGTTCAGCGCATCCATAAAATGGCAGGTGGGCGAACAATCGAGCAGCATGATTTTTTGGCCGTTTTCATGCACATCGAGCACGCGCGTGGCCAGCCAGCCTGTGTTCACCACCAAGCCGCCGCCTGGCTCCATCACCACCTGAAGATGCGGAAATTGTTGTTTGAAAATTTTCAGGGCCCCCATCAGCACCGCCACATCATAAGTGGGGTGGTTGATAAAATGCCCGCCCCCAAAGTTGATCGCTTTGACGCGCTGAAGATAAGGCGCAAAATGCTGCGCCACATGGCGGATCAGCCCCACCGATCCCTCGTACTGCGCCTCGCACAACGCGTGTACGTGCAGCGTATCAATGTCTTGCCACGGCAGTGCATCTAATTGTCCGCGCGTCACCCCAAAGCGCGAGTTTGGCGCGCACGGATTATATAAATCGCCGCCCACCGTGGCGCTGGCATAGCCCGGATTAACACGCACGCCCACGCAAATTTTTTTGCCCCATTTTTTTTCATACGCGCGCATGCGGGGCAAAAATTTTTCCAACTGCGTGGGCGAATTAAAATAAATGGTGTGCGAAAAATTCAGCACCTCATCAAACTCATCATCACTAAAGGCAGGGGCATAGGTGTGCACATCTTTGCCAAAATCTTCGGCCCCCAGCCGCGCTTCAAAGGCGCCGCTGGCGGTGGTGCCATCTAACGCATCACGCATGAAGGGAAAAGCCGCCGGCATGGCAAAACTTTTAGTGGCCAGCAGCATGGTGATGCCGGCCTCGTGCCGCACGCGCGCGGCCAACCCCATGTTTTTTTTCAGCGCCGCCACATCGAGAATAAAGGCCGGCGTGCGGATGTTGGACGGAATTTTTAACTGTCTATCATACATCAAAAGATTATATAGTCATTCCCTACGGTTTGAGAAATGCTACAATTTTAGTGCGTTTTGCATAACCCTTCTCATCGTTACAATGCCACCGGAAAAAGCAGCAACACCAGCTATCACCCCAATGACTGGGGAGAAGTTTACGGCAAGATATACCGCACCAACAAAACCTGCTGTTGTTCCAAGAGCAACACCAACTGTGGCAAGAGCCCCTCGACCAAGGCGTCTATTGCGATCTTCAGTATACTCAGCTACAGCAGCGTTATATTCACCTTGTGTCATTTTTTTCTCCTCTTATTTTGTGAGACTACCATGCTTTCATGAAAGTATTTCACTAAAAACCTAGGCCGCGAGCAATTCTTTCTGCTCGCCCGCCGCCAGCTCGCGCACATGCCAGGGCAGACCTTGGCGCGCCAGCTCATCTAAGAAGGGTTTGGGTGGCAGCTGCTCGACATTCTTCACGCCCGCGCCGCCCCACAAACCTTTGAACAGCATGATGGCGCCCGTCACGGCCGGCACACCGGTGGTATAGGACACGGCCTGCGCCTGCACCTCGGCGTTGCACACGGCATGATCGCACACGTTGTAAATGATGGCGCGCTTGGGCTTGCCATTTTTCATGCCCTGAAACACGCAGCCAATAGATGTTTTGCCGGTATAATTGGTGGCCAGCGATGATGGATCGGGCAGCAGCGCCTTGAGGAACTGCAGCGGAATAATCTCAACCCCGTTATACATGACCGGATCGATGCGCGTGAGCCCAACACTCTGCAGCACATCAAGGTGTTTGATATAATTATCAGAAAACGTCATCCAGAACCTGATCTGTTTCAGGCCACGAATGTTTTTCACCAGCGATTCTTCTTCTTCATGGTAAATGAGATAGGCCTTGCGCGGGCCGACTTCGGGAAAATCGATCATGGCCGAAATAGACAGCGGGTCAATCTCAATCCACTGGCCCTCGCGCCAATATTTGCCGCGCTGGGTCACCTCGCGAATGTTGATTTCAGGATTAAAGTTGGTGGCAAAACTTTTGCCGTGGCTGCCATCGTTGCAATCGATAATATCGATGGTGCTGATCTCATCAAACAATTCTTCTTGCGCGTAGGCGCAAAAAATGTTGGTCACGCCCGGATCAAACCCGCAGCCCAGCACGGCCAGTTTGTGGATGGCCGAAAATTTCGGATCATACGGCCACTGCCAGCTGTAGCTGAATTTGGCTTCGTCCTTCGGCTCATAATTCGCCGTATCCATGTAATGCGTTTGTGTTTGCAGGCACGCATCCATAATCGGCAAATCTTGATACGGCAGGGCCATGTTGATGACCAAATCGGGCTTCACACGATCAATCAGCGCCACCACCTGCGCCACATCATCGGCATCGACCTGCGACACGCCCACCTCGCCCGCACACGCGGCCGCCACCTGCTGGCATTTCTCCAGCCGGCGCGACGCCAGATGAATTTTTTTGAACACATCACGGTTTTTGGCACATTTTTTCGCCACCACGCTGCCCGCAGCCCCCGCCCCGATGATCAAGACATTATCCATGGCAACTCCTTTAGTGTGGTGACGCATTGTGGTGACAAAAAAAGAAGGCCGACGCGTTGGCCCCGGCCTTCATAACAACCCAAAAAGCTTTTGTTAAGCGGCGTCGCGCTGACCCTGATTTTGGGCCTGCATGGCCTGCGCCTGAAAGCGGGTGACCGCTTCGCTGAAACGCTGGCTGAGTGGCTCCATGGTCTGCTGCGCCACGCGGGTGGCATTTTCAGACACCTTGCTGGCTTCGGTCATGGTGCTTTCCATGCAGCCTTTGGTGTACTGCGTGCATACATCCATCAGCTCGCGCATGGTTTTGGCGGTCATGGCCTGGCGGCTGGTGTTCATCGCCGCTTCCATATTTTGCTGAAACAAGCTGACACAGTGGCGGTTATTTTCTTCACAGAATTTTGCCCAGTTTTGCGCGGCCTGCATCATGGCTTCGGCCATATCGCGCTGGGTGCTGGCCATTTGCTGCACGCTGTCCATCATGTGTTTGTTGAACTGCTGCATTTGTTCCATCGAATTTTTCATCAAAGTCTCCATCTGTTGGGTGGCGGTGGTGTTGCTGTGACGCATGGCTTCTGCCAGCGCTGTCATATCCACCAGTTGCAAAGTCGGTTTACAGGTCATGATGGCCTCTCGTCTCGGATCGCCCTGCCCAACACCTGTCAGACCGTTGCATATCCGCCTATGTTGCACTGCACACCCATTATAGTTAAGCTGATTTTAAGGTCAAGTGATCAATGCTAGGCCTGTGGATAAGTTTGACAAAGCAATTTAATTGCCTGCCGCTTTATGCCACACTGAAGGACAAATCAGTTTGCATTATCCTTGCATGGCAAGGGCTTAGGGTCATCAACTTTTAGCTTTTTGGGGTTGTGCGCGTGAAAAAATCGTTGTGGATGAAGGTGTTAACCCTTATGGTCGTTTTGGGGCTTGGCTTTGCCGCCAGCATGGCCGAAGCGCGTGAAAGCCGCCACCAGGCCGCCAAGCGCGTGAAGCAGGCCCCCCGCTATGCCCATATTGTGGTCGATGCGGCCAGCGGCAAGGTGTTAGATGCCGAATATGCCGATCAAACCCGTCACCCCGCCAGCCTGACCAAGGTGATGACCCTTTACATGACCTTCGCCCAAATCAAGGCCGGCAAGCTGAGCATGAATAAACCCCTGCGCGTCTCGGCGCGTGCGGCCGCGCAATCGCCCTCGAAACTGGGGTTGAAGGCGGGACAAACCATCAAGGTGCGCGATGCGGTGCTGGGTTTAATTACCCGCAGCGCGAACGATGCCAGCGTGGTGTTGGCCGAAGCCATGGGCGGCAGCGAAAGCCGCTTTGCCCAACTGATGACACGCCAAGCCCGCAAAATTGGCATGAGCAAAACCGTGTATCGCAACGCCAGCGGTCTGCCGCATCCCGCGCAAATTACCACCGCGCGCGATCAGGCCATTCTGGCCCGCGCCATGATTTATAATTTCCCCGATTTTTATGAACTGTTCAGCACCGCCAGTTTTGAATTTCGCGGCAACGATTATCACAATCACAACCGCCTGATGGCCAGTTACAACGGCATGGATGGCATTAAAACCGGCTATATTCGCGATAGCGGCTTTAACCTGATGGCCAGCGCCATGCGCAACAACAAACGCTTGGTGGGCGTGGTGTTTGGCGGTCGCACAGCCGACAGCCGCAACGAACAAATGGCCAATTTGCTGGACAGGAATTTTGAACGTTTTGGCACGCGTCTGGCCGATGCCACCCAAGTGCAGCGCGCCGCGCCGCCCACGGCCACCCCAACAGCCACGCCAACATTGGCCAGCAAAGTGGCGGCCGAAGAACAGGCCGAAGGCGATGCCGATGATCTGGTCCCACCGGCCCATCAACCCGTCATTCAGGCCGCGCGCGATGAAACACCGGCCAACGCCACCACGTCTTCCACTGCTGCTTCCGCTGCTTCTGCCGCGCCATCGGCCCCTTCGGCCGAGGTGCGGTTGGCCGGACTGCCTGCGGCGCCTGCGCTCACGTCTCAACCCTTATCGGGCAACAGCGCTGTGCAGTTGGGCCAGTTCCGCACACTGGCCGATGGACATCAGGCCATTGCGGTGGCCATTCGCATGGTGCCGGGTTTTTCGGGCAACCTGTTTACACAGGTGCAAGAAATGAGTGGCGCCAACGGCATGACCTATCGCCCCAAACTGCTGGGCCTTCACCCCACCACCGCCCGCCAAATGTGCGAACGCCTGCTGGCCCAGGGCAACAGCTGCATGGTGGTAGTAAGTAATTAATCGGCCCTGACCAAATTAGGCCGATGGTGATGGGCTA
>RFNS01000291.1 GCA_009927055.1 Alphaproteobacteria bacterium
CGATTGGCCCGGCCTAAGTTCTGGCGCGCGCCAAACCCCCATAGGCGCGCCGCACCCACAGCCTTTGGCACAGCTATTCGTTCGGTTGTGGGGTGTGAACCCATCCATACTGCCCCACATTCTGTCACATCACGCCAGGGTGTTTCTTCTTGTCAATCCTCTAACTTCATCATCATGATGGGGGCCTGAACCAGCCCTTGTTGCCGTGGCCAAGTTTGTTTAAGAAGAAGCCATGGATAATTCTCGTCTTTTTATGGCCGTTGGCCTGTCGTTGGCCATTCTGCTTGGCTTCCATTATTTTTATGAGCGTCCCCGCATCGAGGCGTGGAAGGCCCAGCAGGCCGCGCTGCAGCAGCTGCCGCCCGCCAAGGTGGCCGACGCCACGCCCGCGCCAGAGGCTGACAAAACAGCCCTGCCGCGCGAGGAGGCCTTGGCACAAAGCAAGCGCCTGCCCATCGTGTCTGATAAACTTCAGGGGTCGATGAATTTAACAGGCGGCCGGCTGGATGATTTAACCCTGCTGGCCTTTGCCGATAAGCAGGGCGAAGGGGCCAAGCCTATTGTGCTGCTATCACCCGCGCGCACCGAGGCGGCGCAGCACCAAACCTATTATGCCGAATGGGGCTGGCTGGGCGACAACATTGCGGTGCCCGATGCCAAAACCGTGTGGACCACCACCGACACAAGCCTTACCCCCCAAAAACCTGTCACCTTGGTGTGGGAAAATTCCCAGGGTTTGCGGTTTGAGCGCCTGGTAGCGCTGGATGAGCATTATATGTTCACCATCACCGATCGTGTGACAAACACCGGCACGCAAAGCGTCAAGGTATATCCGTTTGGCCTGGTTCAACGTCATGGCCCCAGCACCGATGAAGGTTTTGGCGTGGTGCATATTGGGCTCTATGGCGTGTTCGATGGCAAGCTGATTGAAAAAGATTACAGCAAAGTGCGCGATGAAAAACAGCAAAGTTTTTCCAGCACCGGCGGCTGGCTGGGCATGACCGATAAATATTGGCTGGTCGCCATGGTGCCGGGTGCTGGCACCACCTATCAAACCCAATTTAGGTTTGATGCCAAAGCGGGCGAGGATGTGAAAAAAGGCGGGCGTTATCAGGTCGATTATCGCGGCAGCGCTGTGGAGGTGGCGGCAGGGGCAAGCGCCGAAAACATCATGCACGTGTTTGCCGGCGCCAAGGAAGTGAGGTTGCTGGATGATTATATGGATCGGCATACCATCGCGTCGTTCGACAAGGCGATTGATTTTGGCTGGTTTTATTTCATCACAAAACCGCTGATGCTGATGTTAGATTGGCTTTTGGGCCTGGTGGGCAATGCGGGCGTAGCCATTATTATTCTCACGGTGCTGGTCAAACTCATCACGCTGCCGCTCACTTTCAAATCATCCATTGCCATGCTGCGTTTGAAAGAATTGCAGCCGCAGGTGCAGGCGCTGATGGAACGTTATAAGGATGATTACACGCAGCGCAGCGTGCAAGTGATGGAGCTGTATAAGCGCGAGAAAGTCAGCCCGTTTTCGGGGTGCCTGCCGGTGCTTTTGCAAATTCCGGTTTTCTTTGCGCTGTATAAAATTTTGCTTATCGGCATTGAAATGCGCCACGCGCCGTTCTTTGGCTGGATCACCGATTTATCGGCGCCCGACCCCACCACCGTTTTTAATCTGTTTGGGTTGTTGCCGTATGATGTGCCATCGTTCTTGAACATCGGCATTTGGCCGCTGCTGATGGGCGCCAGCATGTATCTGCAACAAAAAATGACACCCACCCCCACGACCGATCCTACGCAGCAGCAAATTATGCTGCTGATGCCGCTGATCTTCACCTTGCTGTTGGCGCCCACCATGGCATCGGGGCTGATTATTTACTGGACATGGAGCAACGTGCTGACCATCGCGCAGCAGTGGCTGGTGGCGGCCATGGTGCCACACATGAATCCTAAGAAAAAACCCGCATGATTGCATGTCGCTCAGATGACCATTGTTCCTCTCTCCTTGAGGGAGGGGTAAGGGGTGAGGTCTTGCGAGGGGTCAGAAAAAAACTGAAGCCCCTGCGAAAGCAGGGGCCCATCACCCATGCGCTCTTCTTGGGTTGCATGCGGGTGATGGGTGCCTGCTTTCGCAGGCACAACAGTGTTCTATTGAATGTGCATACCCCTCACCAAGTTTTTCTAAGCCTCGCACGCGCGGCCAAGACAATCTATTCTCTCCTTCAAGGGGAAAGGGAAAAGATATTGTGCATGCCACATCGAGACACCAACGCATGACGCTGCCGTGGGCCAAGGCCAGTTTTCACAGGGGTGCCGGACAGCCGGATGATTTTCCGCCAACCCCCTGGCCCGAAGTGGCCCTGGTGGGGCGCAGTAACGTAGGAAAATCATCGCTGCTCAATGCGCTGGTCATGCAAAATAATCTGGCCCGCGTGGCCAAAACACCGGGGCGCACGCAGGCCATCAACTTTTTTCTGATCGATCAACGCGCGATGCTGGTCGATTTGCCAGGCTATGGCTATGCCAAAGCGCCGCCTGACGTGTTGAAAAATTGGCAGCAGTTATGCCCCGCCTATTTGCAGCAGCGCGATCAGCTGAAACTGGTGCTGTGGCTGCTCGATTCTCGCCGCGGCCTGATGCCCACCGATGACCCTGTGCGCGATTTATATGAGGATGCGGCCTATAAGGTTTTGCCCGTGCTGACCAAAATGGATCAGATGAAAAAGCCCGAACAAGAAGGAGTGCTAAAGCACATCGCGCACCAGCTGTCTGGCCCGCCCTTTTTGCCGCCTGTGGGTGTCAGCGCCGACAAAGGCTGGGGCCTGAAAGAATTGCGCCTGGCGTGTGAGAAAATCATCAAAGGGGTGTCTGTTTCACTGTAGCCGTCGCGCAGCATTTATGATACACTATGGCTCATGACCTTTACATTGACCCTTCCCCCTCAACTTGAAAAACTTGTGCGCAGCAAGGTGGCTTCTGGTCAATATCACTCGGCTGGCGAGGTTGTGCGCGAAGCCTTAAATTTACTAGATGAGCATGAACGTTTTCATGCCCAGCGCCTGTCATCGCTGCGGTCTGCTGTTGTTGCTGGCATGAAAAGTGGCGCAGGCCGAACGCTGACAGCTTCAGACGTGAAAAAACGGGCGCGTGCCACAAAACCCCGCAAAGCTTAGCGCGATGAATGTTATTTTTTCCCCTCTCGCTGATAGCGATATGGACGATGTGTGGCTGTATGTTGCCCTTGACAACCCCAAAGCCGCCGATCGCCTGATCGATAAACTCTTTACCGCCATCAAACGCATTGCAAAAAATCCTTATCTTGGACGCAGCCGAGATGAGATTATTGATGGTGTGCGGTCTTATCGTGTCGGGGCTTATGTTATTTTTTATCTGATCGATCGCCATCACATTCGTATTGTTCGCGTCTTGCACGGCGCGCGCGACATAGACTCGGTTTTTGAGGCGCCATAATCACCGCCACGCGGCTTTGATGTGAGAGAGGCTTTGCATAAAGCCCAGCACGCTGTGGCGGGTGCCCACATTATACACATCGTTGTGCTGACCGCCCGGCACAATGTGCGTTTGTTTGGGGTTGTTGGCGGCGGCAAAAAGTTTTTCACCAAACTGGAAGGGCACCACCGTATCGGCCGTGCCGTGGATGATGAGCAGCGGCGATTGCACCGCCGAAATTTTCTTGACCGATTCAAACCTATCTTGCATCAGCCAGCTGACCGGCACCAGGGGGTATCGCCATTCAGCCACATCCACCGTGCTGCTATAGGGCGATTCCAGTATCATGCCACTCACCTTAAATTCGGTCGCCATCTGCACGGCCACGCCGGTGCCCAGCGACTCGCCATAAATAATGATATCAGACAGCGGCACGCCGCTGGCCAGCAGGTGTTTCATGGCCGCGCGCGCATCGCTGTATAATCCTTTTTCGGTGGGCTTGCCCGCATTGCCGCCAAAGCCCCTGTACACCACCTGCATCACGCCATAGCCATCATCCATCCAGCTGCGTATTTTATAGTTACGATAACCAGGATCCAGCGCGTTGCCCTGAAAAAACACCACCGTTTTGTCGCGCGTGGTGGTGGGGACGTGCCAGCTGGTCAGCTCGAGCCCATCATCGGTGTTCAGGATAACCGGCTTCATGTCAGAAAGGCCCCAGGCGCCGGGCACATAAATATCTTTGCTGGGGAAGTACATCAGCTGGCGCTGCATCACGGTTAACGCCCCGCACATGAACAGATACACCACCAAGCCCAGTTTAAGGTATTGGATCCACCCGCCAGGGCGCTTTATACGTGTTTGCAATGCAACATATTGATCCATAATAATAATTTAGCACAGAACCTTTTAACGATTATTGAATCAGCCCGCCCGCCGCCACGCAGGTGCACACAAGGAAGTGGTGGCGACAAAGGTGTGGCGTATCAAACGGTTATTCCTTTCCATGGATTCCGGCGTACGCCGGAATGACATGTTTTTTTCAATCATAAAGTTTAGAGGCCGATAAAACCTAATGCTCCGCCTGTTGGGTGGTATTCACGCCGGCGGCGCGCAAGGTATCATCCAGCGTTTTTGTCAACATGGCCAGATCGGTGTCGTTGTTGGCTTCGGCGCGGGCCACCAGCACGTTTTGCGTGTTGCTGGCGCGCAGCAGCCACCAGCCTTGCGGGGTGCTTACGCGCACGCCATCAACCGTGCTGACGTTGGCATTGTCTGCCATCAGCTGGGCTTTAATGGCATCGACAATGGCAAATTTTTCTTCTTCCTTCACTTCAAACCGCAATTCGGGCGTGTTGATGGCGGGCGGCAGCGTATCGCGCAAAGCAGCCAGCGATTTTTTTTGGTGCCCCAAAAGGCGCAAGAGGCGAAGGCCGGCATACAGCGCATCATCGAAGCCATAAAAATCATCGGCGAAGAAAATATGCCCGCTCATTTCGCCCGCCAGCGGCGCGCCCGTTTCTTTCATTTTTGTTTTGATCAGCGAATGGCCCGTTTTCCACATCAGCGGCACGCCGCCCAGTTGGGCGATGTGATCGAACAGCGTTTGGCTGGCTTTCACATCGGCAATAATGGTGGCGCCTTTGTTTTTCTCCAGCACCTCGCGCGCGTAAAGCGCCAAAAGCTGATCACCCGCCACCACGCGGCCCATGCCATCAATCGCGCCAATGCGGTCAGCGTCGCCATCAAACGCAATGCCCAAATCAGCCCCGCGCGCCGCCACTTCGCGCTGCAGATCGCGCAAATTATCGGGCACGGTGGGGTCGGGGTGATGGTTGGGAAATTTCCCATCCACCTCGCCAAACAGCACGGTGTGCTGCCCCGGCAGTTGGGCGACAAGTTCAGGAATAATGGCGCCTGCCGCGCCGTTCCCGCAATCCCACACCACCTTCAGGGCGGGCAGCTGTGGGTGCTGCAGCAGGCGCTGAATATAAGAATTTTTCACGTTGTCTTGCTGAAAGGTGCCGTGCCCCGCTGAAAAATTTCCGGCCGCGGCGATGCGCCCCAGCTCCTTAATCGCGGCCCCATAGACCGACCCGCCCTCCGGCATGGTGGGGTGCAGCATCATCTTAAAACCGTTGTAATGCGGCGGGTTGTGCGAGCCGGTGACCATCATGCCCGCCTGCGCATTCAAATGATACACGCTGAAATAAAGCATGGGCGTTGGCCCCAAGCCGATGCCGATGACATGACACCCCACCGACTGCAACCCCTCAATCAGAGATTGATACAGCATGGGCGATGATAAACGACCATCGCACCCCACAACCACGCGCGTGGGGTTGTGCGCGCTGTTTCCTCCCTCGCCCTCTTGCCACGTGGCCTGTTGTGCGGCGCGCGTGCGCACATAGGTGCCAAAACTTTGGCCCAGCGCGTGCGCATCGGCCGCCGAGAGGTTCTGATCGACAATGCCGCGAATATCATATTCGCGCAGAATGGCGGGGGCGAACGTGTGCGGCATGTGGCCTTTTATTTTTTCAGCAGATCACGAATTTCCATCAGCAATCTTTCTTGCGTAGAAAGTTCGGGCGCGCTGGCGGCTTGCGCCAGCTTTTGTTTGTTCACGGCCTGCTGAAGTTTGTTCACCTGTTTCACCAAAATAAACACGGCAAAAGCGACAATAAGAAATTTGACGACCGCGTTGATGAACATGCCATAATTCAGCGTTACGGCGCCGGCATCTTGCGCGGCTTTCAGGGTGTTATAGACTGTGCCCTCGGCGCCCTTCAGCGTGACAAAGAAATTTGAAAAATCAATGCCCCCCAGCAGCAAGCCAATGGGCGGCATGATCACATCATTCACCAGCGAATTGACAATGGCGGTAAACGCCGCGCCGATGATAATGCCCACCGCAAGATCAACAACGTTGCCGCGGGCGATGAAGGCTTTGAATTCGTTCAGCATGGGGTCTCCTTGTGATGCGGGGTTGATGCGCCACCATGCCTGAGGCTTCAAAAAAATCAACTTCATTGTGGGGGCCGCGCCAAGGATCGGCGCCCCCATCCACCCTTATACGCGCTTAAAATCGGCCAGCTTGCGTTTGCTGATGTGTTCAACGCCGGCCAGTTCGCCGTTCGCTTTTTTGCCTTGAATATAGTGGCGCTGCCAACCTTCGGCCACAACGGCGGGGTCTTTTTCCTGCAGCTTGGCAATAAAATCGGCACGGCTTTGGGCCCATGTTTCATACTCATGCTTCAGTTGCGGCTGGCTGGCCAGCGGTTGAATGATGGGGCGTATATCATCTAACACCAAATGCGGCACCGGCATGATGAAGCAAAACACATCATCGCGCTCAAACGTCACTTGCCCCGGCGCTGTAAAGCGCCAATTCATGGTAAAGCCAAACGGCAGCCAGTCGGTTTCAATCAAGCCATCCAGCGGCGCAATGCCGTGTTTGGCGCTGTTGGGCGCGCCGCGCGCCAGCAAGCCCCAGCCGGGGCTGGTGCGGAAAAGATAGCCCGTATGAAACGTGAGGGTGCCAAAACCAAAATGCCCCGTGGCCGTGCGATGCACTAGATCGATATCATCTTCCGGGATAATTTTCACATCATCGGGCTTGGGCCCGCCATTCCAAAAGGCGGTGAAGCGGCAGGGCAGCCGCAGCTCCCACCCCGTGCAGTTGGCAATGGAAAGCGGCAAACAGCGATAGGCAAAACGTTCCGATGTTTCGTTCATCCACGGGCGCTGGCCCTGGCCGGGCAGCAGCGCCGGCGCCTCGCCATCATGAATGTGATAGGCGATCAGTTCAGGCGTCTGAAGGGCTGTGGTGGCGGACATGTTTGTTGCGCGTGGGCCAGAAAAGGAGAGCGCCTGAGATAATCATCATCATGGCGGCGAGGCTGGAGGCGGGCGACGGCACTTCGGCAAAAAACAGCCAGCCGAACAGCGTGCTCCAAATCATTTGCGTATATTGCGCGCCCGCCGTCAGGTTGGCCGGCCCCATTTTGAAGCCCATAAACATCAGCCCAAGGCCAAGCGTCACGCATGTGCTGGATACAAGGATCATGCCGCCCTGCATCAGGGTAATGGTTTCTGGCACAACCGGCGTGAAGAACAGCAGCAGCGCCACGACCGTGAAAAAAGTGCCATAGATGCTGAGGACGAGTGGGTGTTCTTTTTGCCCGAATTTGCGCACCAGCGCAGGACGCAGCGAAAAACAAAACACATGCAAAGCGAGTGCGGCCAGCGCCGCCGGATCATATTTGCTGAAGCGATCGAGGCTGAAACCCTGCCACACTTCCAGCGCCACCAGACACGCCAGCACGGCCACCACAAAACCCATCAGCTGCCGCGGTGTCAGGCTTTCACGCAAAAGAGCCCAGGCCACCAGCGTGGCAAAGGCCGGCGTGGTTAGGATGATGATAAACACATCAACCAGCGGCATGCGCGGCAAGGCATAAAGAAAGGCCACATTGCCCACCACCATGATCAGCGTATTAGCCGTTAAAAAACGTGCATGATGGGGTTTAAGCGCCGACAGTTTTTTCTCAAACGCCAGCCACGCAACAGACAGCATGACAGAAACAAACAGCACGGCCGAAATGCCAAAACCCGTGCCCAGTTCGGGGATCAGCGCCTTGTTCAACGCATCTTGAATATTGAAAACAAAAAACGCGATGATGGCCAGCGTGGGGCCGCCGAGTGTGTGGGCCAGGGCATTGAGTTTATTCATGCTCGCCCATCAAATCGTATTCGTGCGTTTTTGTCACGCGCGCCATGATGTAATCGCCCGGTTTGATGTTCTTTGTCGGGGGCAGTTGAATGTGGCCATCAATCTCTGGCGCGTCGGCCCATGTGCGGCCCACAATTTTTTTGTCATCCACATGGTCAACCAGCACCTGCTGCACGGTGCCCTTTTTTTTCGCCAGTCGCGCGGCGCTGATGTTTTGCTGATGCTGCATCAAGCGCTGCCAGCGTTCTTCTTTCACCTCGTCGGGCACGTGGTCTGGCAAATCATTCGCGGCGGCACCCGAAACATTTTCATATCTAAAGCACCCCACGCGATCCAGCTGCGCTTCGGTCAACCATTGCAGCAGTTGGTCAAAATCATCGTCAGTCTCGCCAGGAAAGCCCACAATAAAGGTGCTGCGCAGGGTTAAGTGCGGCACCTGCTGGCGCCAGGCGGCGATGCGCTCTAACGTTTTTTCCTGGGCGGCGGGGCGCTTCATGGCGCGCAGCACCGATGGGCTGGCGTGCTGAAAAGGAATATCGAGATAGGGCAGAATTTTCCCCTCTGCCATCAGCGGCATCACATCGCTGACATGCGGATAGGGATAAACATAATGCAGGCGCACCCACACGCCCAGCGTGCCCAGCGCGCGGCATAAATGCGTAAAGCGCGTGTCATAATTGTCGCTTTTCCAAACAGCGGGCTGATATTTCACATCGGTGCCATAGGCCGAGGTATCTTGCGAAATAATCAAAAGTTCTTTCACGCCCGCCTGCACCAGTTTTTCAGCTTCGCGCATCACCTCGGGCAGCGGGCGGCTGACCAGATCGCCGCGCATGGACGGAATAATGCAAAAACGGCAGCGATGATTGCAGCCTTCAGAAATTTTCACATACGCATAGTGGCGCGGCGTTAATTTAATGCCACCGGGCGGCAGTAAATCGATCTTCGGATCATGCTGGGGCGGCACGGCCTTGTGCACGGCGGCCACCACCGTTTCATATTGCTGCGGCCCCGTAATGGCCAGCACGTGGGGGAATTTTTCTTCAATCACCTTTGGCTCGGCCCCCAGGCAGCCTGTTACAATGACACGGCCATTTTCGGCCATCGCTTCGCCAATCGCCTGCAGGCTTTCATCGCGGGCACTCTCCAAAAAACCGCAGGTGTTCACAATCACCACATCGGCGCCGGCATAATCAGGCGAGAAAGCATAACCTTCGGCGCGCAGCTGCGAAAGAATACGTTCGCTATCGACCAGCGCCTTGGGGCAGCCCAGGCTGACCATGCCAATGGTGGGGATTTTTCCCTGACGGCGCGCGGCGGTGGGCATGGTTATTGATCGTACTGCACAAGGCTGGTGGCCGAGACGCCGATTTTATCGCGCCCTTCCAAAAAATTCAGCTCAATCAAAAAGCCGGCGTGCACCACCTCGGCCCCGATGTGTTTCAGCAGCGTCACCGCCGCCTGCACGGTGCCGCCTGTGGCCAGCAAATCATCCACCACCACCACCCGCTGGCCGGGCGTAATGGCATCGTGCTGAATTTCAATGCGGTTGGTGCCATATTCCAGCGCGTAATCATACCCAATCACCTGTCCGGGCAGTTTGCCAGCCTTGCGGATCATGACAAAGCCCAGGCCCAGCGCCACCGCCAAGGGGGCCGCCACCAGAAAGCCCCGCGCATCGATGCCCACAATGGCTTCGGGGCGGAAAGGTTTAATGGCCTCGGCCAGATGGGTGATGGCCTGACGCCACGCGGCGCCGTGCGCCAAAAGGGTGGAAATATCATAAAACAACACGCCTGGCTTCGGAAAATCAGGAATGGCGCGGATATGGTTTTTCAGGTCGAGCATGAGTTACTCTACTAAACCTCCACCCGTGTGCACAACTCCAGCACGCGGTCGGCCGGAAGGCGGAAAAAGCTGGTGGCGTTCATGGCCTGATCAGACAAGAACGAGAAGATGCGCGCCTCGACCGGCCCCATGTCGGGCAGTTTGGTGGGAATGATAATTTCACGCGAGAGAAAATAGCTGCATTTCTGCGGATCAATCAGCAATCCCTGATCGGCGCAGCGGCGCAGCACGCGCGGCACATCGGGCCTGTCCATAAAGCCATAGTGGGCGATGATGGTGAAAATGTTCTGCCCCAGCGGCAGAATGGCTACCCGCTGCCCCCGCGGCCACCACGGCACGGGTTCAATTTTCACGGTCAGCAAAATAATGCGATCGTGCAGCACGCGGTTGTGCAGCAAATTATGCTGCATGGCCTTGGGCATGCGCGCGGGGTCTGAGGTGAGGTACACGGCCGTGCCCGCAATGCGGGTATAGTGGTTGGTCTGCCCCAGAAAATCGACAATTTTGGTGGCGTCTTTATACAGTTTATCATATAGCACGCGCCGCCCGTGCCGCCAGATGGTGATGAGAGACACAATGGCCGCGCAAATAACCAGTGGGAACCACCCGCCATCGGGAACCTTGTGCAGGCACGAAATGAAAAACGCCGCATCCACAATCAGCAGCACACCAAACACCGAAAAGGCCAGCACACGCGACCATTTCCACACCGATAACGCCACGGCACAGGCCAAAATGCTGTCGATAATCACGGTGCCGGTGACCGATACACCATAAGCGGCGGCCAGATTGCCCGACGTTTGAAAACCAAAAACCAGCAACAGCACGCCCACCATCAAAATCCAGTTGATGTGGGGCATGTAAATTTGTCCCGCTTCAACAGATGACGTGTGCCGAATTTCCATGCGCGGCAAAAGGCCCAGCAAAATGGCCTGCTTGGTCATAGAAAAAATACCGCTGATGACGGCCTGCGAGGCAATAATACTGGCCAGCGTGGCCAGCACCACCAGCGGGATGACCAAAACATCGGGCACTTGGCGGAAGAAAATTTTATCGGCGGTCGAGGGGTCGGCTAATATCAACGCCCCTTGCCCAAAATAATTGATGACAAGGCACGGAAAAACCATGGCCAGCCACGTGATCTGAATGGGTTTGCGGCCAAAGTGGCCCAAATCGGCGAACAGCGCCTCGGCCCCCGTAATGGCCAGCACAATGGTGCCCATCAGCAAAAACACGCGCAGGCCGTCAATTTCGATCAGGCGGAAAAGATAATGCGGGCTGATGGCGGCCAAAATTTCGGGGTGCTGGCTGATCTGCCACAGGCCCATCAGGGCCAGCGAGACAAACCAAATCACCATAATCGGCCCAAACATTTTGCCCACCTGCGCCGTGCCGCCCGATTGAATGAAAAAAAGCCCAATCAAAATCAGGGCCGCCATCCACGGCACCATGCTTGCAAGGTCAAGGCCCGGTTGCTGCAACCCTTCAACAGCCAGCACACCCTCCACCGCCCCCAGCACCGAAATGGCGGGTGTGATTAAACAATCGCCATAAAACAGCGTGAGCCCGACAATGGCCAGCGTAATATAAATATTGCGTCTGGGGTTTTGGGGCGACAGAAATTTGGCGGCCAGTGTGCCCAGCGCCAGCACGCCGCCTTCGCCTTCGTTATCGGCGCGCAGCAGCAGCACCACATATTTCAGCGTGACCGACACCACAAGCGCCCAAAAAACCATGCTGAGCACGCCATAAACATGCACATCATCCAGCGGCACGGCATGCGGGCCGGCAAAACTTTCGCGCATGGTGTAAAGGGGGCTCGTGCCAATATCGCCATACACAATGCCCAGCGCGCCCAGGGCCATCTGGTGCAAGGGGCTGTGGTGGGTGCGGTGTTCATCGCGGCCGATATTCATGGGCGGGGCTTCTTTCATGACACAAAAACAGGCCAAGCCATAGGCGATTTTCGCCCGGCCGCCAAGGTGCCCTTTGCTTTCGGACACTCAGGCTGTTCATCAATCATTCC
>RFNS01000247.1 GCA_009927055.1 Alphaproteobacteria bacterium
GTTTGCAACCCTGTTGCCCCTGATATGGCGGGTGGCGCGATGCCATTGGTGGTTGCATCGCCCAGGGGTTTTAATGTGCCCGGCTGCAAGGGCAAACCCACGCAGCTGGAGGATGACCCACCGTTGACGCCCATACATTCCCACTGCCATGGGCCATTGCCTGTAACCGATGTGGCCTCGCCTGAAAAACATAAATCGGCCGTTGGGGCAACCTCGGCAGGGCGACCATTGGCAAGGCCGCACGCACCATCAATCACAAGGCTGGCCGATGATGTGGGCGGTGATGTGGGTGACACAGCCAGCGCACGTGGGGCTGTGCAGGCCACGGCCCTGCCCCCCTCGGTGCCCGCGCATGACCACACAAACGGGCCTTCGCCGTTCATACTGGTGTTGACGCTGCTGGGCGTGCCCGATGTGCAAAGATCGGCCTCCGGGGCCACCGCTGTCGCCACACCTGCCGCTTTACCACACAAACCCTGCGCCGGAACAATCAGGCCCGAAGCAGAAGCTGCCGCAGGGCGCGCTGTTGTTTCTGCGGGCTGATCAGCGACGGCAGCGGGGGCCGATTGCCCTCCCTCACCCGCCTGAACAGGGGCCTGAATCCGTGTCGTTTCAGGAACAGAAGTTGTCGCATTCATCACCGCACGGCGGGGCATGGCGATGGTTTCTGTGGCCAGATTAGGCACGCCCGATTTTGTTGTGCGCGAATAATCAGGCACGGGGGTTGGGGCGGGCGCGCTGACCGTGGGCGGAACCGCGGCCGCAGACGCCACGGTCGAGGCTGATGGCGCCTGAGCACTGCCCACAACAGGGGCCAGAGTTTTCCCCTGCTCCAGTTGCTGGAGCATGCGTGCGTTCAAATCGGCCGTTGACAGGCCTTTTGTGGCGGTCCACGCCTCAGGCTGTGAGGCAGGCACAGCAGGCGCGGGGGCGGCCTGTGTTACCGCCGGCGCCAGCGACGTTGATGGTGCCGCAACAACCGGTGCTTTGGGGAGAGGGAGAGAAGGTGGCAGAGGCGGTTGGATGGTTGCCTTGGCCACCGTATCTGTCGGTGCGGCGTCGGGCGCTTTCATATCATCGGCTTTGGCTGATTGGGGTGCGGTGGCGCTGCGATCCATCTGCGCCATGCAGGCAACTGTGGTGCCCCCTTCCCCGCCATCGCAATGCCATGTCCACGGGCCGCTACCTGAAATATCTTTGGCGCTGCCTGTGCGGCATAAATCTGATGCGGCAGCGGGAAGCGTGACATAAGCTTTGCCATTGGCGCCGCCACATTCGGCCAGCGTGGGCAGCTGGGCCGTGCAATCAATCTTTTTGTCGGTGCCAGGTTCGCGGCACGACCACGACCACGGACCATCGCCCGTCACCTGCGATGCTTCGGCGTTCACGCACAAATCTTTCGAGGGTTTGACAATCTGCGGTGCAGAGGCTGAGGGGCCACAGGCAGGTCCATCCACCGCGGGGGCACTTTCTCCCTCGGCCGAGCCTTGATCGGCATAGGAGATGGGCACAAGATCATCCAGCGGCACTACATCGGGCAAGCGATCGGGCGCTGAGGTTAAAATCATATCCTCGGTTTCGTTGGAAGGATCAATAGGCTGATCCTGCGGAATAATATCGGCAAGTGCGACGGCGGCATCCAGCATGGTATCGCTGCGCTCAGGCGGTGGGGCGATTTGGCTGATGCCGGGCATGGTTTCGGGCACATACGACGCAACGCACGACACCGAAGCGCCGCCCGCCATGCCAAGACACTGCCACACCCATGGTCCCTGCCCTGAAACCGCGGTGGGGCTTCCGCGCGCGCACAGACCCTCCCGTGGGGCGATCGCAATGCCTGTGCCGTTTGCAGGGCCACAGGCTGCATCCATTTTCACGGCGCTGGTGCAGCTGGCAGGCATGCCACCATTGATGCCCGAGCAAGCCCAATACCACGGGCCTTTGCCATGAACATCGCTGGGCATGCCGCTGTTGCACAGGCCGCTGGTGGGGGCCGATGTTCCACCAGATTGCTGGGCACTGCCGCAGGTGCCATCAACCTTACCTTCTTTGCTGGTCGAGAAAACAGGATTGTTAGGAATGCTGACCTGATCTGTTGTGATCATGGGCGCCCCTGGTGCGCGCAACACATTGGCGCCAAGATCGCTCTGACGCACAGGGGCCGATGAAAGCTGCTGAACAGGCTGCGCAGGTTGAACAGGTGGCGCGATGATGGTTTCTTGTTTGTCAACTTGTCTTTCAGCACCCGCCACATCAACCGTGGGCACGACCTGATCAAGCGTGATCAACCCATCATCTTCAGGGATGGCCACACCCTTTGGCCCGCATGAATTTTCAAGCCACACATCTTCTAATTTGCCTTCGGGGCATACCACACGTGTTTCGCCCACAATGCGGCCGTTGAAATTTGGGGGATATCCCGCTTCAACACATTCGCGCGTCCATGAAACTTTTTGCGGCTGGCATTGCCCGGTCGAGGGGCTGACAGGCTGCAAAGGCACCTGGCCCGAAGGCGGACTGACAAGTTGCAAATTCGCGGTGCCATAAGATGCCGCATTCTCCAGCGGCTGAATGGGCGGTAAGGTATCGTTGCGCCCCTTCAGGCTGTCTTTCAGGCCTTCCATCAAATCTTTTTGACCCACAGGGTTGACCGATCGGAATTGACCCGCCAGCGCAGGCGGCAGATTGGGGGCTTTGATTTGCGGCGCTTCATCAGCCACACGCGGCGCGGGCCAGCGATAGCGCGGCGCCGATTGTTCAAATTTTTCACGCGCCTTGGCCCCAATGCCCCAATCATCATTTGCAATGGGCACGTTCCACGGCCACTTATCGCTGCGCGGCTCTGCGGCCGGAATAACAGGCACTGGCCCTTCGTTGGCGGCACCTGCAATGGCCGGAAACAAAAAGAGGGCGGCGCACATAAGCGCCATACGCGCAGTTAAGGTATGAATCATGGTGGTTTTCCTTGGGAAGATTTGTATAACCTTATGGGAAAATTGGCAAAATGAGGTAAAAATGACCCCAGCCCATTCAAAATACCCTATTTTTTCATTGATTTGATTAACGAATGATCCTCCACTAAGACTGCCCCCTATCGACTGAGGGGAGGGCGGCGTGTTGCATCTGGTCACGGGCGGATCGGGCTTTGTTGGATCAACCATTGCACGACTTTTGACGGCAAGAGGGGAACAGGTTCGTGTGCTGGATATATGGAAAGCTGAAGATTTTCCTACAGCGGTTGATTTTATACAGGGCGATATCAACGACAGCGCGATGGTGGCCAAAGCCATGCAGGGGGTTGATTATGTGCACCATAACGTCGCTCTGGTGCCACTGGCCAAGGCTGGGCGCGATTATTGGAAAGTGAATGTGGAAGGGACGCGCATCGCGCTGGACGAGGCCAAAAAAGCGGGCGTTAAAATGTTTTCTCACATGTCGTCCAGTGCGGTGTTTGGCTCGCCCGATGTGATGCCCATTACGAATGACACGCCAAGAAAACCTGTTGAGATATATGGCGAAGCCAAAAAAGCCGGTGAAGATTTGGTGATGGAAGCCCAACAAAACGGGTTTCCCGCCGCCATTATTCGCCCTCGAACTATTATTGGCACCGGACGCCTTGGCATCTTCAACATTCTTTTTGAGTGGATTAAGGATGGTGCCAACATTTATACCATCGGCGATGGTTCTGGGCTTTTTCAATTCATTCATGTTGAGGATATTGCCGAAGCCAGCATCCAAGCCTGTATGAAAAAATGCGTGGGTGTTTTTAATGTGGGAACAGATCAGTTTGGCACATTGCGCGAGGATTTAGAGTTTTTGTGTGCCCATGCTGGCACTGGCTCTCAGGTTAAAAGTTTGCCTGTTGCGCTTGCCATGGGGGTGCTGCAGTGTCTCGACAGGTTGCAACTATCACCCCTCAGCCCCTGGCATTATCTTACCTATCATAAGCCGTTTTATTTTGATTCAGCGCCAGCCTTTAAGACACTGGGGTTTGCGCCCACATACAGCAATCGGCAAATGCTTTGCAGCAGCTATGATTGGTTTGTGAAAAGTTTTGATTCAAAAAATGTCATGCAAGGTTCATCGCTTCACAAAAAACCAGTGAAGCAGGGATTGCTGAAACTGCTTAAGGCGTTCTCATCGCTCAATGGGCTAAAATAAAGCCAGTCAAAGTCAACACGCCCAATGCCAAGCTGGCAAGGTCGGTCAATGCAAATTTTACGGGGTCATCGTCCAGCCGTCCATGATGGGCCAGCGGCCAGATGCGCGAAAACCACATCAACACCGCCACGGGCGCCATCAGCAGCCACAAGGGGTGCTGATAATAGGCGCTGCCTGAAAAAAATTCGGCCACATAAAGCATCAACACAATGGTTGAGGCAATGCCCAAAGCCACACCAAACACCAAGGTTAATGGCCAATCATTGGGGATGTAGTGCCGGCCATGAACAATCACCTCGCCAGCTTTTTTTGTTTTCATCAGTTCAGAATGTCTTTTGACAAGCGCCAGCGAAAAGAAAAATAAAATGGAAAATGATATCAACCATACCGAAAAACTAACATCAGCCGCCAAAGTTCCGGCAATTAAACGCAGCGTGAACAACAGGCCAATGACCGCACAATCGAGCAACGGAATTTTTTTCAGCGATAAACTATAGGCCAAAGTCAATGAAACATATGCCACAATAATAAGTAAAACATCAGGAAAATAAACATAAACCACAAAGCCAGAGGCGCCAAGCAACAGCGCGCTTGCCCAACATGCGGCTTTTTCTCCTATGCGCCCCGAAGCAATGGCGCGAAATTTTTTTGTGGGGTGGTTTTGATCATGAGCTTTATCCATCAAATCGTTGAGAATATATGTGGCAGAAGCGATGGCGCAAAAAATAATAAAAACGAACGCCACATTTTGTAGCGCATTGATGCGCCCCCATTCATGGGCCAGCACAAAGGGGATAAACAGAAGAAAATTTTTTGACCATTGATGCGCGCGCAGGGCATCCAACCAGAGGGCGATGGCAGAGATCATAGGGTGTGTCCGTTCTGCAGGCACCATTCAATCGCACGGCGCATGCCTTCTCTCAACTGAATGGCGGGCTGATAACCTAAAATGCGTTTGGCTTTTGATATGTCGCAGGCAATGTTTTTATTTAATTCCGATAAGACATGAATTTTTTGATGATAGAGGCCAAGCCATTGCAAGCCGCCATCGACCCATGTGGCGGCATTGCCCAATAACCCAGGCAAGCGAACAGCGCCATGGCGGGAGGGGATGTTCAAATCTTCTCGAAAGACGCGCTGAATTGTGTCGATAATCTCATTCATGCTATAGGGCTGCTCATCGGCCAGCCAAAAAATCTCACCGGCTGCATCGGTATGCTGGGCGCACAAATAAATTCCCTTGGCCAAATTATCAACATATCCCATCGAACGCCTGTTCATGCCGTTGCCAACAATAGGAAATTTCCCACTTTTTACCATACTGAGAAAAAATGTTTGCCTGCTGGGTTGTCCCGGCCCATAAAACCAAGGGGCGCGCACAATCACCATTTCCGGCGCTTGCCGGCTGGCGATGTGATCGCGCAGCATCAATTCCATTTGCCACTTAGAGTGACCGTACCCCATATAGGGATGATAAGGACTTTCTTCTGTAAAGGTATGGTTGTTTGAGGGATTACAACCGATGGGCGAGTTTGATGACATGGCCACCATGCGGCGCACGCCAGAAATTTTGGCGGCTGCAAGAAGGTGCGCGGTGCCAGAAAAATTAACATCGATAAATTCAGAAACTTTGCGGGGATGAATAACGCCAGCGAGGTGGATGAGAATTGATCCCTCAGCCCCACGACAAAGTTTTTTGCAAGCGTCATCGTCGCGGATATCACCCACCACAAGCTCGCACCCAAGTTTTTTTAAGAAGTCATGATTTTCTTTTTCATTCACCAGAACGCGAATTTTTTTTGCGGCGTGATTGCCCAAATCATTGTCTAAAGTTCCTGCAAAAGCTTGCGCAACCCTTTGCCCAAGCCAGCCATTGCCCCCTGTGATGATGATCATCGCCGCCTCGTCAGAACGTTTTTGCATGGTGCCCGTTTAGCATAGACTCGGCATTTCTATAGGCCAGTGCCATAATGGTGGCCTGCGGGTTAACGCCAGGAGCCCCAGGAATCTGGCTGGCATCCGCAACCCACAGGTTATCAACATCCCACACTTTTCCAAAACTGTCGGTGGCTGTTTGCGCTTTGTTTTGGCCAGGCTTGCATGAACTGAACATATGCACAGACATGAGGTTGACATGTTTTTTTGGCAATGATGCGTCTAAAAATGCGCGCGCGGTGTGCGCATCATCAAACCCGCCATGGTCATGGATGCTGGGCAGAACAGTGTGCGCCTCGGCCGCAAATAAAAGTTGGCATAAACGCGCTGTGATCTGTCGTAAATTTTCCCAATCTTGGGCGGTGAGATGATAAGTGACCAACGGGCGCGCCACGCCGGGCAAAACAACAACACGCCCACAGCCTTCGGGTTTAATCATGCCATAATAAGACCCTGCATGCCCCCATTCAGGCAAAAAATGCTTGCGATGTGACCAGCTTTCAGACATTGCAAGACCATAAGTAGCCGGCGAAAACACAGAGCCACCGATGCGTTGTTCAGGCATAAAATGCGTGATAGCCGCCAAGGGCAGACGATGTTGATCGGCATGAATGGCTTGATGAAATAATCCTGTCACTTTAAGGGTGGGGTGCAGTTGCAGACCGCGCCCAATGTTATGTCTGATGCCAGATTTCAGCAGCAAGGAGGGGGTGTGTACCGCGCCCGCACAGGCAAAAAAAAATTTTCCTTTCACAATAAAATTATTCACGCCATTCGTGGCAATGACCGATGAAATTTTTTGGCCTGTGCGCATTAATTTTAAGGCTTTCAACCCGCTGTGCAGACGCAACCCGCGCTGTTGCGATTGTGGCAGCAGTGTCACCGACATCGATTGTTTGCCGCCTGTGGGGCATGAAAACGCACAAAAATTTGTTCCCATGCAATCGCGTTGGGCGCGTTTTAATCGGACATATTCCCAGCCCATTGTTTCGGCCCCTTGAATAAGGCGATGCGTAGGCGGCCCCGCATCGGCCAGTGTGTCACTGGCGTTCACAGCCCGCTCGGCGCGTTCGTAATAAGTGCTTAAATGGCTTGGGGAGAAATGATCGAGTTGATATTTTTTTGACCAATCTTCAATTATTTTATCATCACATCTTTGAAAAATGCCGCTGTTAATTTCTGTGCCGCCACCCACGCATCGGCCTTCAGCATAATTGATGGGATTTTTCCCCAACGCCACGGTCAACCCCGCATCGCGCCAGTAGCGGCGCATATTTTCTGCGGCATCGGTGCTGATGATTTTTTTGTCGATGGCGGGGCCTTCTTCCAGCATCAGCACATCTTTGCCGGCGCGAGTCAGCACATCGGCCACGGCGCTGCCGCCCGCGCCCGAACCAATAATAACATACTCAGCCTCTAATGTTTCTGGCGAGACATTATTCATGGCTGGCAGACCGTTCTTTTCTGTGTGCTGATAATATTTCGGCACGCGTTTGCATATCATCGGCTCCCATGGCCTGACGCACTGTGGGGTGGCTAAAAAACGCAACCATCGTCAATGACCGCAGCAGATGAATGAGTTTAGAAAACAGCGCACAAACATTTGCCAATTCTTCAATCCCTCTTGCCGCAGTGGCGGATGGAGAAGAACTTTTCCACCACCACGGATGGCGCAGCAACACCCATAATGTCAGCACAACAACCATGCCATGGGCTGTGAAGCGCACCCACGGCGCTGATAATGTCAGTGAGGCCATCACATGTTGTGTGCAATGTTGCACAAGGCTCAAGCGATCGGCACCCGAAAGCGGTGGCCAAAGCGGAAGCAGTGCCGAGACAATTGACGGAGAGTGAGTGAAAAAAGAGTGGTGTTTGATCACGCGTGCTGCCAACTGGTAGCAGCGGAGGGATTTGAACCCCCGACCAAGGGATTATGATTCCCCTGCTCTACCCCTGAGCTACGCTGCCACCTTAGGAAGGTCTATTAAGGGCCTGAAAAGGCTTAAGTCAAGCCCTATGGCTGCACTTTTCGTCTCAAAGCTTTGGACCAAACCTTACCGTGGCGTGGCAATGCCGCGCAGCTCAATTTTATCATGTTTGGGGGCTTTTGCCCGGCGCGGACGCATTAATTCATCATTTGTGGCACAGATATCGGCCAGTGTGAGATAACCCTGCGGCACACTCACACCCGTTTCAATGTACACGATATTGCCCAGAACATGAGGCCCATCTTTACGGAAGGTATATCTCACATCGCTGTGACCTACAAAAATTCTCTCAATACCCTCGACGCGCGCATTAATGTTGTTCTGGGCGCGTTCTCGCCCGTACGTTAAGCTTAAAATTGTCTCTTGATCGCGCGCCAGAATTTTTCTTTTGCACTCTTGCCAGCTTTGCCCCAAGGGAACTTCGGCATGAACAATGCCACAGGCTTTGTGGTCTTTTTGTTCTATCTCAATCATATAGGGAAGTTTGGAAATTTCTTCGGCAATTTTGGATAGTTCATCATCTTGAATGTCGTCTGTCCAGTCGTGCAGGCCAACACTCAACAAATCATTCTTATTCTTTTGACCATTCAAAATATTGCTGATGTAAGCCAATGCCATGTCGTCATGGTTTCCTCTGACCGAAAAAAACCATTTTTCTCTCAGCAGCGACAGAAGAAGGTCATGATCTGGCCCCCGATTAACCATATCTCCCGCGCTGAAAACACGATCGCGTGATGGATCAAAATCAGCCCGCTGCAGGGCGTGGTACAAACGGCGAATGTGCCCGTGAATGTCGGTGGTTATAAGGTCTCTGCCGCGCGTGTTGGGTGGGAAGGTTTGTACAAAACAATCCATGGTGTTTTTTGTACCCGTCAAACGTCACAAGGTGTTTTATGAAAGGGTGCGGCTGCTTTTGTCAATCCACCCGCCGCCCAAAAGCTGGGTTCCGGCATAGATCACGCCGGCTTGCCCAGGGGCCACACCGCGCGCAGGTTCGGCCATGGTTAGGGTGGCTGTGGTGGGGCTGGTGACCAACAACCTGGCGGATGCCGCCGGCATGGCCGAGCGCAATTTCACCTGCACCGCAAAACCTTCGGGCGCCGCATATTCTGGCCGCAAGCCGCTGACCCAATTCATATCGCGCAGATGAACAACCGTTTGGCCCAGCGCATGGGCCGGCCCCACCACCACATGTTTTTTTTCGGCATCCAGCCGCAGAACATAAAGCGGCTCGTTCTCCTCGCCCACGCGGTTGTTGATGTTCAGCCCACGGCGCTGCCCCACGGTAAAATGAATCAACCCGGCATGATGCCCCAGCACATGCCCCTGCTCATCCACAATCTCGCCTGCTTCGTGCGCTTCGGGGCGCAACTTGGCCACAATGCCCGCATAATCGCCCGATGGCACAAAACAAATATCTTGGCTGTCGGGTTTTTGGGCAATGGTCAGGCCCAGATCGGCCGCGATGGCGCGTGTTTCTTGCTTGGTATATTCGGCCAGCGGAAAATGCACAAAGTTCAGTTGGTCTGGCGTGGTGGTGAATAGAAAATAGCTTTGATCGCGCGCCGCATCGGCCGCCACGTGCAATTCGGGCCCCTGTGGGCCCACGGTGCGTTTGATGTAATGCCCTGTGGTCATGGCCGCGGCGCCCAGATCGCGCGCAAAATCCAGCATGTCGGCGAATTTTATTTTCTGGTTGCACAACACGCACGGAATGGGCGTTTCGGCCCGCACATAACTATCGGCGAAACTATCGATCACTTTTTTTCTGAAACGTTCTTCATAATTCAGCACATAGTGTGGAATATTTAATTTCTGCGCCACCTGTTGCGCGTCATAAATATCAATGCCCGCGCAGCACGCCCCTTTTTTGCCCACCGCGGCGCCATGATCGTACAATTGCAGGGTGATGCCCACGACATCATAGCCGGCACGCGCCAGCAAGCCGGCCGTGACCGAACTATCGACCCCGCCCGACATGGCCACCACAACCCTTGCGCCCTGTTGCACGCCTTGAAGCATAGGGTTTTTATGCCTTTTTTTCAGGAAAAAAGCCAATAGTTGCATGAGAGGATAGAAGAATACGCCTTAACAAAAGCGCGGCATCCCTGTCCCCGCCTTCGCGAGGACAGGCTCTGGCGGGGATCCATTCATCCACCATACTTCTGGCCGAGAAATGGATTCCCGCCTTCGCGGGAATGACGATCGTGTGTGTGGCATGGGTGTTCTATACCATTGATTTGCCAGCAAAGCCCCTACTCCTCCCCCAAGGGGAGTGGAATATTGTGAAGCAGCCATATCACCCATGAATACGAAGTCTTAAGAAGCCTGGGGGCAGTGTGGGGCATGACAAAAATCATCCCCGCCGTTCAATCGCTGATCGATCAGAACCCCGACCCAGATCAGGCCCATGTCGACCTGCTGATGTATGGGCTGGAAAAGCGGCTGAACAGGCTCGCCGCCGTTTTTGTCGATCCGTTTGTCGAGGCTGGCTTTTTAACCGTTCAGTTTGGCCCGTTTCAGGGCATCAAAATTTCCAGAAAGTTTATGGGCGCCAATATCATTCCCCTTTTTCTGGGTATTTATGAGGCCGAATTGCACGAACCTTTTCTACGGCTCGCCTCAAAAAATATTTATCAAACCATTGTGAATGTGGGTTGCGCGAACGGGTATTATTTGGCGGGGTTGGCAAAAATTTTTCAGAACGCCAAACTGCTCGGCTATGATTTGGATACCACGTGCCTCAGCATCAGCCAGAGTGTGATTGGGGCCAACGGCCTTTTACAGCGCGCGCAACTGGCCACTCTTTTTTTGGGTGATGACTTTGCGGCGCACGACCCGCAAACAACCCTGTATGTGATTGATATTGATGGCGGCGAGGATGAATTGCTGCAGCCGCAACAGTTTCCTGCGCTTGAAAAAGCCTGCATTATTGTTGAAACGCACGATGTGTTTAAGCCCGGCATTACACAAGACATTAGAAAAAGGTTTGAGCGCACGCACCACATTCAATACATTCATCAGCAGGTTAAATCGCTGCCCGATGCGCCGCCGTGGCAGGGCCTGAGCGATCTTGATCGTTATCTGATCACGTTTGAATCGCGCGGTGGGTATAACCCCTGGCTTGTGATGCTGCCGAAATAATTATTTCAACAAACTCTTCAGCATCCACAAAGTTTTTGAGTGAACGGCATGACGCCCAATCATCAGATCTTCTGTCACGTCGTCCTCGGCCGCATCGGCCACTTCGCGGCAGGCCACAATGCGATCAGAGATCGTTTCATGCGCCTTGATCAGATCAGCCACCATTTTTTGCCATGTCTGGGGTTTTTCGGGGTTATCTTTAATCGAGGATTCTTTCAGCAGCGCCGCCATGCCGGCCGGGGCATAGGTGCCAAGACTGCGCAGGCGTTCGGCCAGTTCATCGGCCGCGGTGAATAATTCGTTGTACTGTGTGCCAAATATGTCATGCAGGGCGACAAACTGTTCGCCTTCCACGTTCCAGTGACAGCTGTGTGTTTTGACCATCAGCACATAGGTATCGGCCAACACAAGCTGCAAGGCCCCAACGACATTGGCATTCGATTTTTTTGACGACATGATGGCCCCCGCATGGTTACATCAGAGATAGGCTGTTTTTTGCGCTTTTCAATAGATGCACAAGATATACAAAAGATATAAAAAAACCCCCGCTGTTCTGGGCAGCGAGGGTTTTTCAAGAGTTTTTCAGCTTAGTGCTGATGACCATCCGCGGGACGTGCGGGATTTTGGCCAGCCGTAGCCGCATTTTCCTGCATCATCATGCTGTATTTGGCATGGGTCGAAACGCATTCTTTGGAAAGATTGCTGGCATTGGGTGTCAAGCAGTTAAAAATATCGGCTTCGGCGGTTTTATCGGCGCAATATTTTTGAATGGCCGACTGGCAAGGTGTCCAGTCAACGCCCGACTGCGCTGTTTGTGCGGCAGGCATGGGGGCTTTTTCAGCAGCCGAAACGGGCGAGATCATCATGACCAGAGCCAAAGCGGTAAGAGCAAAAATTTTCATAGGAGTTCCTTAATGACGTTAGGAGACCTCGGGATTGAGGTCATCGCTTTTTAGTAAAGCAGGTGTTAAAACATCATTAAGATCAGATTGACGTTTAGGCTCAGGGCTGAAAGAAAATAGAAACAGAAAAAACTGAATCCCCTGCCCCCGCCTTCGCGAGGGTAAACTCCAGCAGGGCCCATCACACATGCCCTGTTTCTTATATCATCATGCGGGTGATGGGTGCTTGCTTTCGCAGGCACATCAGTGTTGTTTTGAGATAAGGCCTAGGCCGCCGCCTTCAGCTGAAGTTTTGACACCGCACGGGCCATACGTTCGCATGAATCTTGCAGCGCGATATCTGATGTGGCGTAGGAAATGCGAATGTATGGCGAAAAGCCAAATGCCGCACCAAAAACGGCAGCAACTCCTTCGCTTTCCAGAAAATACGTGCACACCGCCGCATCATCGGCCAGCACCGCGCCGCTGGGCGTCACGGCCCCCATTAACCCGGCACAGCTGGCATAGACATAAAACGCGCCTTCGGGCTTATGACAGTGCATGCCCGGAATGTTGTTAAGCCGCGCCACCAGATGATCACGCCGACGCACATAAGCCGCGCGCCAATCGTTTAAGAATGCGTGCGGTCCGTTCAGCGCTGCCACGGTGGCGGCCTGGCTGATGGAACAGGCGTTGCTGGTGCTGTGCCCCTGAATCTCGCCCATTTTTTTGATCAAATCTGCCGGGCCGCCCGCAAAGCCAATGCGCCAGCCCGTCATGCTATAGGCCTTGGAGGCGCCGTTCATGGTCAGCGTGCGGGCATACAGTTGTGGCTCAACCTCGGCGATTGTTGAAAACTTAAACCCGTCATAGACCAGATGCTCATAAATATCATCGGCCAAAATCCACACGTGGGGGTGACGAAGCAGAACAGCCGCCAGATCTTTTAATTCCTGCGGCGTATAGGCGGCCCCTGAAGGGTTGCTGGGCGAATTGAGGATCAGCCACTTGGTGCGCGGCGTGATGGCTTGTTCAAGGTCAGCCGCCGTTATCTTAAACCCCTTCTCGGCCCTGCCCTGCACAAACACGGGCGTGCCTTCGCACAAATTGACCATATCAGGGTACGATACCCAATAGGGGGTTGGAATAATCACCTCATCGCCTTTTTGAACGGTGGCCGTCAAGGCATTGAAAACAACCTGCTTTCCGCCATTGCTGACAATCACCTGGTTCGGGGCATAGGTCAGGTTGTTATCGCGTTTGAATTTTTCAACAATTGCCTGTCGCAACTCCGGCGTGCCATCGATGGCTGTATATTTCGTCTTGCCTGCCTTGATGGCGGCCATGGCCGCTTCTTTGATATGATCGGGGGTGTCAAAATCAGGCTCGCCGGCCGCCAGACTGATCACATCGCGTCCAGCAACTTTTAATTCCTGCGCCAGTTTTGTAATGGCCAGCGTGGCCGATGGTTTAACCTGTTTCAGGCGCGCGGCAAAAAAATCGGTCATGGCGTTATTCCTCCGTCCGAATTCTTAGCACGTTAGGAAAAATTAACCAATTTTTTAATTAGGGGATATAAAAAGATACCAAGTCCCTCCTGTTAACCATCCCGGAGCTTTCATGTTCAACTGGCTTTCAAACATCAGCATACGCTATAAGCTTGTGGCTGCCTTATTTCTTGCGGGTTTTATTCCTGGCCTCGCCCTGCTTGGGCTATTTCAGATGAAAAAAGAGAGTTTTACTCAGGTAAAACTGGATGAAATGAGGGAAATCGCCAGAACAACTAACGATATTATCGAACGCAATTTGTTTGAACGTTATGGCGATGTGCAGGCGTTTGGCTATAACACCGCCGCCCACAACCCTGAGAACTGGAAAATTCAGGATGGCGCACTGGTTGATACCATGAACCAGTATATGACCGCCTATGGCCTGTATAAGCTGATGATTTTGGTCGATCCCAAGGGCGATGTGCTGGCCGTCAACAGCAAAGATCTGAAAGGCAATAAACTTGATACCTCTTATCTTTATTCTGTGAACTTTGCCAATGCAAAATGGTTCAAAGATGCCATGGCCGATAATTTTCTTGTCGGTAAAAATGGTTTGACAGGAACAGCCGTGCAGGAAGTTTCGGTGAATGAGGATGTGTCTAGGCTGTATAATGATGATGGCTTTACCATCGCCTATTCAGCCAAGGTTTTTGATAAAGATGGAACCTTGATTGGTGTGTGGGTCAACTTTGCCGATTTTGGCCTGGTGGAAGATATTGTACGCAGCAACATCAGCCGCATGATTTCTCGCGGCATGACCGATGCTCACGGCAAGCTGATTGACCGCAATGGCGCCCTGTTGATCGATTTTGAAGAAGACGCCATTGATACCTATAAACGCGATCTGGCTGAAATGGCCAAGGTGAATTATATCGCCGATGGTTTTACCCCCGCCATAAACGCTGTGAAGGGCCAGGCCGGAACGGTGATTGAATATGACCCCGCCGATAATGCGACCGATTTTGTGGGGTATGCCAAATCTGAAGGCGCCAACGGCTATCCTGGCCTAGGGTGGAGCGCCTTAGTGATGGTGCCAAAAGAACAGATGCTGGCCGATCTTATTGAAGTTGAGCGGGAGTTTATTATCACCACTCTTATACTGATGGCGCTGAATTTGTTGGGTGGATTCTGGATCGGCGGCACCTTCTCATCGCCCATCCGTGCGGCCACCGATACGATGCTGAAACTGGCCAATGGCGATATGAAGGTGGATGTTAAACAGGTGAAAGGCAAGGATGAAATCAGCAGCATCTGGCGCGCCCTGAATGTGTTCAAAGAAAATGGCCTGCAGATGGAAAATATGAAGGCCGAGCAAGCAAGGCGCGACCAGCAGGCCACGGAAGACAGGAAACGCGCCATGATTGAAATGGCCGATAATTTCCAGGCGAGTGTGGGGAATATTGTCAGCGTTGTGGCCTCGGCCGCGACCGAGCTTCAATCGAGCGCCGAAAGTTTAACAACCTTGGCCGAACAAACCAGCAAGCAAACCAGCACTGTCGCTTCGGCGGCTGAGGAAACAACGGTGAGCATTCAAACCGTCGCCGCCTCGTCTGATCAGCTGAATAATGCCATTACACAAATCAGTCGACAGGTGAACGACAGCACGCGCATGACACAAGATGCGGTGGCTGAAATCAACACAACAAACCAGACCGTTCAAACTCTGGCCGATTCATCGAACCAGATTGGGGATGTTGTCAGGCTTATTCGTGATATTGCCGAGCAGACAAACCTTCTGGCTCTCAACGCCACCATTGAAGCGGCGCGCGCCGGCGAAGCCGGAAAAGGATTTGCCGTTGTCGCCAGCGAGGTGAAAAATCTGGCCAACCAAACCGCCAAAGCAACCGAAGATATTTCGGTGCGCATCAACCAAATGCAGGAAGTATCGGGGCAGGCTGTCTCGGCCATCAAGAAAATTGGCAACGTGGTACAAGAAATTAATGCGATTGCTGGTAATATCGCCTCGGCGGTTGAGCAACAATCATCCAGCACGCGTGAAATTGCGGCCAGTGTTTCTCAGGTCTCTGAAGGGACGGCCGAGGTGACGCGCAACATCGTGGTGGTTGCCCAAGGATCAGATGAATCGCGCAGTGCGTCCGATCAGGTGCTGATGGCCTCGCGCGAGCTTTCGGTGCAGGCCGAAAAACTTCAGCGCGAGATGGATAATTTCCTGAACCGCATTCGCACCGGCGGATAATTTATCGCAGCAATACGGTCAGGCGCTGGTTGTTTCGCCGTAAGGTGATTTGCCAGCCCTGCGTTTTTTGTCGCAAAACTTTTTTAACGTCATCTACTGTTTTAATTTGCTGCCTATTGATGGCCAGCAGCACATCGCCCACCGCCAATGAAAAGCCACCCAACGCGCTATTTTCTGAAGCCTGAATAATCACCACCCCTTCGCCATCGATGCCCAGCTGCAATTCATCAGCCAGGGCGGGCGAAAGATTGGCGATGGTGATACCATCCAGCGGATGTTGGCCCCGCAGTTGCGTTTCTTGTCTTGGTGTTGTTTCGGGCGGGCCGCCCAGCACCATGTTCACCACACGTTCCTGTCCGCTTTGAGGATTCAAAAGCGAAAGGCGCGCCGTGGCCCCCACGGCCATGGTGGCAATTCTAAAACGCAGTTCCTCCAAATCGGCCACCATTTTTCCGTCCAGCGATCGTATCACATCACCCACCGCTACCCCCGCTTTTTGCGCGGGCGAATGGGGGCGTATTTTTGTGACCAAAACCCCTTGCGGCTTCCCCAACCCCAGCGATTGCGCAATATCGGCCGTCACGTCTTGGCCATCCAGGCCCAGCCAAGGCCGCACCAGCCGCTTTTGACCCGTCTCAACCGCATTAATGGTGGCGCGCACAAGGTTGGAGGGAATGGCAAAGCCAATGCCAATGCTGCCGCCTGACTCGGTAAAAATGGCGGTGTTTACGCCCACCAGTTTGCCATCCATGCTGACCAGCGCGCCGCCCGAATTGCCGGGGTTAATGGCCGCATCGGTCTGCAGATAATAATTCAAATCATTATTGCCAATATCGGTGCGGGCGATGGCCGAAATTACCCCGCTTGTCACCGTCTGGCCAATGCCAAACGGGTTGCCGATGGCCAGCACCAAATCGCCCACCTCGATTGTATCGCTGTCGCGCAACTCCAGCGCCTGAAAACGCTGGCCCTGCGTCTCCTGAATGCGCAAAACAGCCAGATCGGTTTTGGGGTCGCTCACCTCGATTGTGGCTGAAAATTCGCGCCTGTCAGACATAACAATTTTTATTTCATCCGCATTGGCAATGACATGATGATTGGTCACAACCAACCCTTCGGGCCGCACAATAACCCCCGAACCCAAAGAATTTTCGGCGCGCTCTCGGCTCAGGCCAGGCGGAAGGCTGCGGCCAAAAAAT
Source organism: Alphaproteobacteria bacterium (assembly GCA_009927055.1). GTDB lineage: Bacteria > Pseudomonadota > Alphaproteobacteria > UBA9219 > RFNS01 > RFNS01. Next base: position 17,056 of record RFNS01000247.1, read on the forward strand.
TCACGAAAAAAAGGATCATTCATAAAGGGGTTGACCATGCGCTGCCGCACAATTTTGTGGGCATAAATGTTCACAACTGCGGGCGATGCCTGTTTCACCAGCGGCGCGAATGAATAGGTCAACTGATCGCGTGCATGGGGGATTTCTTGGGCCAGCGCCGTGGTCGTGGTGGTGCAACCCATCATTAGCGCAAGCGCCAGCGCAACGATTCTGATATTCATAAGAAAGAATTAGGTGGCACTAGCGCGATTTGCAACCACGCAGGCACGATTGCAGGCTGGTTTCGCACACGGCCTTGTTGCCAATCATGGGGGCGTTTTCAAAATTGTCGCGTCTGAAGGAGTCGGTATCGGCACAGCTGGTAAAGCTGCGCTCGCACGACTCGCGGCAGGTGGCAATGGATGAAACATTTTGTGTATTTTCAGCGGCCGGCGCATAGGTGGGGCGCACATACTTATAATCAGCACACCCCGAAAGACCTGCCAGCAGGAGAAAAACCAAAGGAGAAAACCCGCGCATCAAACGCGAGCCTTTTCCATGTCGTCGTCCGTCTGCTCATCGGCCATCTCAACAGGGCCGCTGTCTTTCCCCTTCGCTTCGGGGTCGCGATCAATCAGCTCAATAAAGGCCATGGGGGCCGCATCGCCCGTGCGGAAACCGGCCTTCATCACGCGGGTATAGCCGCCTTTGCGGGCTTTATACCGATCAGCCAGCGGGCCAAATAATTTTTGCACCATCTCGTTGTCACGCAGCTTGGCAATGGCCATGCGACGGTTAGCCAGGCCACCTTTTTTGCCCAGCGTGATCAGCTGCTCAACATAGCTGCGCAGTTCCTTGGCCTTGGGAAGTGTTGTTTTAATTTGCTCATGCTTGATCAGCGCGTTGGCCATGTTGGCAAACATCGCGCGGCGATGGCTGGTGGTCACACCCAGTTTGCGACCTTTCATAGCGTGTCTCATTCTACTCTCCCTCTTCCAAGGCTGCCCTTAGACAACCGATGATGAACAGCACCCACCCGCGCGCGGCATGAGCACCTGCAGCACCACGCTGCGTTAAAAATTATCCTCAATCCTCTTGGCCATATCCTCGATATTCTCAGGCGGCCAGCCGGTTACCTGCATGCCAAGGCCCAGCCCCATCTGCGCCAGAACTTCTTTAATCTCGTTCAGCGATTTGCGGCCAAAGTTGGGGGTGCGCAGCATTTCATTTTCGGTTTTCTGAACCAAATCGCCAATATAAACGATGTTATCGTTTTTCAGGCAGTTGGCCGAACGCACCGAAAGCTCCAGCTCGTCCACTTTGCGAAGCAGGTGGCGGTTGAAGGGCAGCATGCTGCTGGCTTCTTCGGCGGCCTGCGCCGTAACGGCGGCATGGTGCGTTTGCGGCATATCGAAGTTGACCAGAATTTGCAGCTGATCTTGCAGAATGCGCGCGGCCACGCCCACGGCATCTTCGGGCGACATGGCGCCGTTTGTTTCAACCACCAGCACCAGTTTGTCATAGTCTGTGACCTGGCCCACGCGGCTGTTTTCAACGCGATAGGCAACTTTTTTCACAGGGCTGTGAATGGCATCGACATAAATCAAGCCAATGGGGCTGTCTTCCTTGCGCATGGCGGCGGCGGGCACATAGCCTTTGCCCATTTCAACCGTCATTTCAATGTTCAGGCGCGCGCCGTTATCCAAATGGCATAGCACCAAATCTTTGTTCATCACTTCCACATCGCCTGGGCATTCAATCTGCTTCGCGGTCACGGCCCCACCCGTTTCAGCGCGCAGGCGGATTTTGCGCGGCATATCAGAGTGCGTGCGAATGGCCAGATTTTTGATGTTCAAAATCAGATCGGTCACATCTTCGCGGACGCCGGGGATCGATGAAAACTCATGCAGCACGCCATCAATTTGCACAGATGTGACGGCCCCACCCTGCAACGATGACAGCAGAACACGGCGCAGCGCATTGCCCAAGGTCATGCCAAAGCCACGTTCCAGCGGCTCAACCACCAGGGTGGCCACGCGGCGCGATGGATCGGCATATTGCACGTTTTTGGTGCTTTGGATCAGCGATTGCCAGTTCTTTTCAAGGTGGGCTGTGGACATCAGAAGGCTCCGTGCAGAGGGGTGAGATTAAACGCGACGTTTTTTGGGTGGACGCACGCCGTTGTGTGGAATGGGCGTCACATCACGAATGACCGAAACCTGAAAGCCAAGCGATTGCAACGCGCGCAAGGCGGACTCGCGGCCAGAGCCAGGCCCCTTCACCTCCACTTCAAGGTGTTGTAGGCCATGTTCCATCGCTTTGCGGCCCGCATCCTCGGCGGCGATTTGCGCGGCATAGGGGGTTGATTTGCGCGAACCCTTGAAACCCATGGTGCCTGATGATGACCAGGCAATGGTGTTGCCCGCCGCATCGGTCATGGTGATGATGGTGTTGTTAAAGGAAGCATTGATGTGGCACACGCCAGAGACAATGTTTTTCTTCTCTTTTTTGCGGGTTTTACCGCCAGATTTTGATTTTGTTTCCTGTTTTTCTTTGGCCATTGTTATCTCGGATTATTTCTTGGTTGCCAGTTTTTTGCCTGCGATGGGTTTTGCAGGCCCTTTGCGCGTGCGCGCATTGGTGTGGGTGCGTTGTCCGCGCACGGGCAAACCTTTGCGATGGCGCAGGCCACGATAGCAGGCCAAATCCATCAGGCGCTTGATGTTCATGGAAACTTCACGGCGAAGATCGCCCTCTACCTGATAGTTTTTGTCGATATACTCACGAATTTGCAGCACTTCATGATCGGTCAGCTGATTGACGCGCTTAGGGGCCGGGATTTTCAAAGCATCGCAAATCTCGTTCGCGAACTTTGGCCCAATGCCATAAATGTACTGCAGGGCGATAATCACCCGCTTACCCGTTGGAATGTTTACACCAGCGATACGTGCCACAAGACCCTCTATTGCAATGACAACGCCGAAACAGGCCACTGGCCCCTGGATTCCTTCCCAGTGCCTGACCTGATTTGTGCGTATTTTTTCCCAGCCCAAAAGGCAGGGTTAACGGGCAATATAGGGCCCTGAAAAACCCTGTCAAGGCAAATAAAAGGGTTTCTAGGCCACCTTCGAGGATAACTGATAATCTTTCATGTGGGGCAGCGGAATAATCATCTCAAAGGTGGTTCCCACATAGATTTCTGAGGTCACTTTGATACTTCCCCCCAGTTTCTTAACTTCTTCCTTAACGGCCTCCAGCCCAACCCCGCGACCTGAAAGCTGGCTGGCCCCATCGCGGGTCGAGACGCCCCAATCGAAAATACGCTGGATCAGCTGCCGATCATCATCAAAGCGCCAGTTGCCTTCAGGATCGATGTTGGCCAGCTTCTGACGAATGCGGTTGGGGTCGATGCCGTTGCCATCATCAGAAATATCGATTTTCAGGCGGTCAAAATTTTCGCCCTTCAGAACAGCGGCATTGATGGTGATTTGCCCTGCAGGGTCTTTTCCGCGGGCCATGCGCGTGACGGGTGCCTCGACCCCATGATCAACAATGTTGCGGCACATGTGGGTGAGTGAAAAAAAGAACGGCGCCAGGGGGCGCACCAGAATGCGCGGACTATCTCCGGTAAATAAAAGGGGGTGCAGTTGTTTTTCGTGCTGCTGGGCCAGCTCACGCAATTCACGCGCGAAGCTGCCAAAACATTCGCGCAGCGGCACGGCGGCAATCTGATCGCAGTAGGCTGTCACCACCTCATGAGAGGCGAGATGGTTGTGCAGCACTTCTATAAAATCATAAATGCGCTGCTCGCTGATTTGATAAACGCTGCCCTGCTCATGTTCTTCTTCATTAATCAGGCCTTTCAGCTCAATCAGCACTGAATTAAGCTGCGCTTCAATTTTATCAGCGGCCTTGTGTAACTCGGCCCTGAACAGCATATCGGTGGTAATGGCGGGCTTGCGCAGGTCATCTTCTAATTCATGGATCAAGTTCCCAAACTCCAGCAAATTAAAGTGCTTCACAGCGCCCTTAATGGTGTGCAGCTGGCGCAGAAGGTTGGCATTTTCTGAAAGTTTGTTGTCGTTGCTTTTCGCAAGCTGAATAAATTCACGAAGATAGCGGATGGTGGTCACAAACTGGTTCCGTTCTTGAAAAATGCGCACAATCATGGCGGCGTAATCTTGCTGGCGCTGGGCAGCGGCCACGGCGGTCAGTTCTTCTGTTTTATCGGTGGCGATGACAACAATGCTCACCAACCGCTCGTTCCGATCACGCACGGGGCGGTAACTCAGGTGCACATGACGCACCCCCGCATCGCTCAGGTTGTCGGGTAAAAATTTTACAGCATCATCAAAACCCAGGGCGTGGGTGGGGTCGAACAAAACCTCCAGCCAGTTGTAAAAATCCTCCCTCTTTGCTTCGGGGATGCCCAGAACCTGATCAATAGGCTTGCCGGATGGATCAATCTCCAAAAGATCAATACACGCCTGCGAATAAACCGTGCTGCACACTCCTTGCTTATCAAAACTCAAGAACCCCTGCCCCAAACTGTTGACCAAAACTTCGGTCAGTCGTGCCTGCTCGGTGACACTTTTATGAACTTTGATGTTCAGCCAGTACAGATATGAAATGCCGCCCGCTGCGGTGGCCACCATAATCAGCAGTGCAACGTGCGAACGTATCGGCTCAAGATTAAAGACAGGCAATGCCGCGGCCACAAAAAGCATCACCACAATGCCCACCAGCCCCAGTAATGTTACGTGCACCAGATCGAATTGTTTGATGGCGTTGGTCAGCACAGCCTTGCTTTCGGCGGCGCGAGACAGGGCTTTGTCGTCCATCACCGCACCCTTCAGTGCTGCTGGAGTTGATGAACAGCGATGTGAACCTGAAATTGCCTATCGGCAATGTTAAAGGGCATGACCAGATATCGCCCACGATGAAAGTGGTTGATAAATTGCCCGCGACCCGACAGCACGCTGGGAATGGCCAGTTTTAATTGGAAGCCACGGCTGTTCAGCGCATTTTTCACATGCCCATAAATCATGTTCGTAATTTCAGAGACGGCATCCATCGCCATGTCGTGTGTCACCTGAACATCCTTGCCCAGAACCTTTGGCAGAATGTTTTTCATTGTTTCTTCGTGGAAGCAGATGGTCAGCGTCCCTTCCAAATCATTCTGCACCATCCCAATCACCCCGCTCACATCGCCCGATAAGACAACGGGTCCCTCCCCCACTTCATATGTGCCGGGCTTTACATCTTCAGAAAAAGTGTTTTTCATCGCGTCAATGACAGCGCGACCAATTTCAGCCGAAAGCTCCTCGTTCAGGGCGGCATCAAGCGCAGGTTGATCCATAAGGCGTCTCCTATCGCGCGGCTGAGGGTTGAAGGGTGCTGCGTTTGCGCTTCAACCACTCGTTAATCTCGAACAATTTTTTGCTCAGGTCGGCGGGCGAAACAGGCTTGATAATATAAGAAGTGGCCCCCGCCTTGATCGCCTTCATAATGTTCTGCTGCTCTGATTCCGCTGTCAGCATGACAAAGGCCGTGTCGGCATATTCGGGTTTCGATCTGAAAAAACTCAAAACCTCCAGCCCCGAAATGGTGGGCATGTTCCAATCTAAAAAAACCACATCATACGGTTGGCTGATATCACGGGCTTTCTGCACCTGCTCAATCGCTTCATTGCCATCAGAGGCTGTTTGAACATTAGTGATCTTGGCTTCGTTCAGCGTGTTACGCACGAATTGCCGAACAAGGAAGTGGTCATCGGCCACAAGGACTTTCAGGTTAGATAGTGCGCTCACGACACAGCCTCGCAAACCCATGATGGAAAGGGATGAAGATGCAATAAAACTCTCACACTTTGGTTGATGCACTGTTAAGAATTGATGAAATACTGCCTAAAAACAGCGCGTTAGGCCCTATTGGCAAGAACATCTCTGATTTGTTTTGACACACTCTCAGCCGCCGCCATGCCATCGACGCTGCAATACAGGCCTTTTTCCATATAATAGGGCAGAACGGGGGCCGATTGATCGCGGTAGGCGGCCAGGCGGGTTTTCATGCTTTCGGGGTTATCATCGGCACGGCAGGCAAATTCGGTATGGCCGCACTTATCGCACACACCCTCAACCTTGGGTTGGCGGAATTTTTTATGGTAACCCGTGCCACAATGGGCGCAGCTAAAGCGGCCACTGACCCGCTCAATCAGCAGGTTTTCATCAACTTTCAGTTCAATCACAGCGCATAAGGGCTTGTTTTCCATGGTTAACATCTGTGTCAGCGCCTCAGCCTGAGGAATGGTGCGCGGAAAACCATCCAGAATAAAGCCGCGCGCGCAATCAGGCTCACGAATTCTGTTGGCGATCAGGTCGATCATCAAACCATCGGGCACCAATTTTCCATCGGCCATCATTTGTTTTGCTTGGAGGCCCAGCGGCGTGCCGGCCTTCACGGCCGCCCGCAGCATATCGCCCGTGGCGATTTGAACCATTCCCATTTCTTCTTCCAGCGCCTTGGCCTGAGTGCCTTTGCCTGCGCCTGGTGGCCCGAAAAGGATAATGTTCACCGCTTACCCCGCTGCATCGATTTTTTGAACAGCCCTTCGTATTGATAAGCCATCATGTGGGCCTGAATGCGGGTGATTGTATCAATGGTCACCGACACAACAATCAGCAGTGAGGTGCCGCCCAGGTAAAACGGAATAGCGTGCTTCGACATTAAAAATTCGGGCAGCAAGCAAATCACGGTCAAATAGCCCGCACCCAAAACAGTCAGCCGCGTCAGGATGGTATCAAAATAATCGGCCGTATTTTTGCCAGGGCGAATGCCAGGAACAAAGCCGCTGTTTTTGCGCAAATTTTCGGCTGTTTCTTCGGGGTTAAACACCACCGCCGTATAAAAGAAGCAGAAAAAGATGATCATAAACGCATACAAGGCCATAAAGATGGGTTGGCCATGGCCCAGCATCGCCACCACATCGGCCAGCCATGGGGTTTTGCTGACATCAATAAAGCTGGCCACGGTCAAGGGGAAAAGCAGCAGCGAGCTGGCAAAAATGGGAGGAATAACGCCAGAGGTGTTGATTTTAAGGGGTAAATGCGATGCCTCGCCCCCATACATTTTATTCCCCACCTGACGTTTGGGATATTGCACAATAATGCGACGCTGCGCGCGTTCGCAGTAAACCGAAAATGCCAGCACCACCACAAGGCCAATAAGGATGGCGAAAATCATCCACGTGGCCAATGCACCCGTGCGCCCCATTTCAAACATCTGGCCAATGGCGGCGGGCATGCCTGCGGCAATACCGGCGTAAATAATCATCGATGTGCCGTTGCCAATGCCGCGACTGGTAATCTGCTCGCCCAGCCACATTAAAAACACCGTGCCGCCTGTCAGCGTGACAACGGTTGTGAGGCGGAAGAACAACCCCGGATCAATCACCGCCGAGCCACCCGGCCCCGACATGCTTTCAAGGCCCACCGCCAACGCGAACGATTGCATGACCGCAAAAAATACCGTGAGATAGCGCGAATACTGGTTAAGCCTCATGCGCCCCTGCTCGCCCTCTTTCTTCAGGGCCTCCATGGAAGGAACCACCGCCGTGAGTAGCTGAACGATGATGGAGGCTGTGATATAGGGCATGACGGCCAAGGCAAAAATGGTCATGCGCGAGAGGGCGCCGCCAGCAAACATATCAAACATACTCAAAATGCCGCCCTGATGGTGCTTAAAAATCTCGGCCAGCATGACAGGATCAATGCCCGGCAACGGAATGTGCGTGCCGAGGCGATAAATAATCAGCGCACCCAGCGTGAACAGCAGCCGCGCCTTCAGGTCACTGGCTTTGCCCAGTGAGCGCCAATCGAGGTTGGAGGCAAGTTTTTCAGCTGTCGAGGCCATAGGATTACCTTAAGAAGATAGGAAACACTTCACCCCACAGCAAGAGCCGCACTGTGCAGTTGCGAGGCTATTAAGCAGCGGATTTTTTTGATTCAGGCAACTGAATTGTGACGTGCCCGCCCAGTTTTTCAATGGCAGCCTTGGCCGATGCCGAAGCGCCCGCCACGGTGATGTCGATTTTTGTTTTCAACTCGCCCGTGCCCAGCAAGCGCACGCCACTGCCGACGCGTTTCACAAGGCCGGCTTTCACAATCACCTCGGCATTGATGGGTTGTTTGGCATCCAGCCTGCCATCATCCAGCGCGGCCTGAAGGCGCGCCAGGTTAAGCACCGCATATTCCTTGGCGAAAACATTTTTGAAACCGCGTTTGGGAATGCGGCGATAAAGCGGCATCTGCCCGCCTTCAAAACCGTGCAGCGATACGCCGGTGCGGGCTTTTTGTCCCTTCACGCCGCGACCGCAGGTTTTGCCCTTGCCGCTGCCAATGCCCCGCCCCACGATGATGGGTTTTTTGCGAGCGCCTGGGTTATCTTTCAGTTGGTTCAGTTTCATGACGTTGCCTATTTTTTCTTCTCATCCGTCACAACGCGGACGAGATATTTCACTTTTTCAATCATGCCACGCACGGCGGGCGTATCTTCCAGCTCGCGACGTGAATGGCGCTTGCCAAGGCCAAGGCCCAGCAATGTTGCCTTGTGGCCGGGCTTGCGGTTAAAGGCGCTGCCCGTCTGTTCAACCACGATTGTTTTTTTTGCGGCCGTCATCATCATACCCTCTTACGCTGCTTCGGCTTTTTGGTTGTCACCAGGTTTTTTGCCCAGAATATCGCCCACTTTTTTGCCACGGCGGCTGGCCACATGGCGCGGACTTGTCATGCTTTCAAGCGCTGCGAACGTTGCCTTCACCATGTTGTGCGGGTTAGAACTGCCCACCGATTTGGCGACGACATCTTGGATGCCCAGCGCTTCAAACACCGCGCGCATGGGGCCGCCCGCAATCACACCCGTACCGGCTGGCGCCGTGCGCAGCACCACACGGCCAGCGCCAAAAACACCCTTCACATCATGGTGAATGGTGCGGCCTTCGCGCAGCGGAATGCGCTTCATGCGGCGTTTGGCCGATTCTGTAGCTTTTTTAATGGCATCGGGCACTTCGCGCGCCTTGCCGCTGCCATAACCCACGCGACCTTTGCGATCGCCCACCACAACCAGCGTGGCAAAACCCATGCGCTTACCGCCCTTCACAACTTTGGTCACGCGGTTCACGGCCACCAGTTTTTCAATCAGTTCATTTTCGCCGTCATCGCCACCTTGCTGCGATTGATCGTTCTGCTCGCGGCGCTTGCGACGGCGACGATTGGTCAGACTTTCTTTCGAATTGTCGTCTTCTGGTTTTGTGTTCTGGGTTTCTTTGTCGCTCATCGTGTCCCCTTAAAATTTTAAGCCCGCTTCACGCGCACCATCGGCCAAAGCCTTGATACGTCCGTGAAAGCGAAATTGTCCGCGGTCAAAAACCACTTCGCTGATGCCGGCAGCCTTGGCGCGTTCGGCCAGTGTTTTGCCCACATTGGCGGCCGCATCTTTGTTGGCGCCCGTTTTCAGTTTGCTGCGCACGTCTTTTTCCATGGTGCTGGCCGCCACCAAGGTGATGCCCTTGGTGTCGTCAATGATTTGGGCATAAATATTTTGGCCCGAACGATAGACCGAAAGGCGCATTCTGTCGCTGACGCGGCGCAGTTTGGCGCGCAGGCGCGTTTTGCGGCGATCGGCGGTGGCGCGGAGTTTTACATTCGCTGTCATGATACCCTACTTTTTCTTCCCTTCTTTGCGCTGGATCCATTCACCCTCGTACTTAATGCCTTTGCCTTTGTACGGTTCGGGTTTTTTGTACCCACGAATTTCTGAGGCGACTTGTCCCACGCGCTGCTTATCGGCCCCGCTGATGAGAAGTGTTGTGGGCTTTTCAGCCTTGATGGTAATCCCCTCTGGCACAGGATAGCGGATTTCGTGGCTAAACCCAAGGTTCAGCACCAAATCTTTCCCCTGAACAGCGGCCTTGAAACCAACGCCTTCAATTTCCAAACGCTTGCTAAAGCCAACCGAGACACCCGTAACCATGCTTTGAATATTCCGCTTGGTGGTGCCCCACAGCATAATGTGGCGCTGGGTTTTTGCCTTGGGGGCCAGCACGATGCTGCTGCCCTCAACCTTCACATCAATTTCATCAGGCAAGGTGATGTTCAAGCTGCCTGTTTTCCCTTTAACCGAGAAAGACTGCCCCTTGATTTCAGCCGTCACACCCGAAGGAAGCGCGACAGGATTTTTGCCAACACGCGACATGGCCCATCTCCTCGCTTAAAACATCCGGCAAAGCACTTCGCCGCCAACATTGGCCGCGCGCGCTTCGTTATCGGACATGACGCCCTTCGGCGTCGATAAAATAGACACGCCAAGACCGTTGAAGAAGCGATCCATCTTCTTCACGCGCGAATAAACGCGGCGGCCTGGTTTTGAAATACGCTCAAGCTTCTGAATGCCGGGCTGGCCTTCGTGGTATTTCAGCTCGATCGTCAGGAATTTTTGCCCTTTGCCGGGTTCAAACTCGCTAAAGCCACGAATAAAGCCTTCACGCAGCATCACGTCCAGCACATCGCGACAATGGCGGCTAAAAGGTGCTTCCACCACCGCCTGACGAGCGTGCAGACCGTTGCGGATACGCGTCAGCATATCACCCAAGGTATCTGTCACAGACATTTCTTTCCCCTTCCGTTACCAGCTGGCCTTGATCATGCCAGGAATTTGGCCTGAATTGGCCAGCTCCCGCAGCTTGATGCGGCACATTTTAAGTTTACGATAGTTTCCGCGCGGACGGCCCGTCAGCTCACAACGCAGGCGGAAGCGATTTTTCGCCCCGTTGCGCGGCATTTTGGCCAGCTTTTGCGAAATGTCCATCATTTGTTCCAGCGAAGCCTCGCCACGCAGCTCACGCTGCTGAGCCTTCAGGCTGGCGCGTTTGGCGCGCTGCCCCTGCGCCATTTTGACGCGGCGGTTGTTTTGGTTGATTTTTCCGAGTTTGGCCATCGTTCCTCTAGCTGCTGAAGGGCATGTTGAAACCACGAAGCAGCTCGCGCGCTTCGTTATCGGTTTTGGCGGTGGTGCAGATGATAATATCCATGCCGCGGATTTTATCGATTTTATCAAAGTCGATTTCGGGAAACACAATCTGCTCTTTCAGGCCAATGGCATAGTTGCCACGGCCATCAAAACTTTTGGGCGATACGCCACGAAAATCGCGCACGCGCGGCAGAGCGATGTTGATCAGCCTATCCAGAAATTCATACATGCGGCTCGCGCGCAGCGTCACCTTGCACCCAAGGGGCAAACCATCGCGGATTTTATAGGTGGCGATCGCCTTGCGGGCTTTGGTGGTGACAGGTTTTTGGCCTGCAATCAACGCCAACTGCTCGGCCGTCGATTTCAGAACCTTGCTGTCGTTCACAATATCGCGGCCAGGCGACATGTTAATCACAATTTTTTCAAGCTTCGGAACCTGAAAACGGTTTTTATAGCCAAACTTCTCAGTCATGGCCGAAACCAGCTTGCTGTCGTAATAATCTTTCAAACGTGCGTTTGTTTTTGCCATGGTGCACCTTACTTATCAATCTGCTCGCCCGAGCGTTTGGCCACGCGTACCTTGCGGCCATCGCCCAGCACCTTAAACCCAACGCGGGTTGGTTTTTTTTCCTTGGGGTCAAGCAGCGCCACGTTCGAAGCGTGAATGGGCATTTCTTTGCGCACCAATCCACCCTTGCTTTGCGCTGTCTGACGCTGATGCTTCACCACCATATTCACGCCCGACACAAGCACGCGCCCTTCGGTGGGGAAAACTTTCAACACTTCGCCTTGCTTGCCTTTGTCTTTGCCGGCCAGCACAACGACCTGATCTTTTTTACGAATACGGGCGGCCATTAGATGACCTCCTCTGCCAGTGAAATGATTTTCATAAACCCGAGGTTGCGCAACTCGCGCAGCACGGGGCCAAAAATGCGGGTGCCAATCGGCTCTTGCTGCGCGTTGATCAGCACGGCGGCATTGCGATCAAACCGCACGGTGGTGCCGTCATCGCGCTTCAATTCTTTGCGTGTGCGCACAATAACCGCCTTGTGCACATCGCCTTTTTTCACACGGCCTTTCGGAATGGCATCTCTGATCGAGACGACAATCACATCGCCCACGCTGGCATATTTGCGCTTGCTGCCGCCCAAAACCTTGACGCACAAGACCTGCTTGGCGCCACTGTTATCGGCCACATCGAGGGTGGATTCCATTTGGATCATGGGGTGAGGCCTTTCTCTAGTAATATGGTAAGCACGTTGTTTCTAAATGCTTCAGCGTCTCGGCGCATACCACCACGAACTTCAATCGAGACAGAAACAGAGTGTGCTTCTTGAGAAGAAATTGTCATAAGACTTGCCCTATCTCCAAGGAATTCTCCCTTAAAAATTTTGGCACCTGCCCTTTTTATTGCATCTAAAACAGATGTAGTTTTTAGAGGTGTGACATCGTCTTTAACTGACACAACAAAACGTGACGCATCATCTTTAATGGGGGTAACTGTAAGTTCGATGCTGGTAATTGCAGTATCCATCTCACACCCCCACCACTTTCCATTTTTTGCTTTTGCTGATGGGGCGGCATTCTTCGATACTCACCACATCGCCTTCCTGACATTTGTTCGCCTCGTCATGCGCGGCATATTTTTTTGATGTCAGAACATATTTTTTATAAACAGGATGGCGCACCTTGCGCGTGACCAGCACCGTGACGGTCTTATCCGCCTTGTTGCTCACAACCGTTCCTTCTAAAACTCTGCGTGGCATTATGCGACCCCTCTATTCGGGTTAGCTTTTTCGACAATTCTTAGAGCTTTGTACGGAAAAGTAAGGCCAGGGGAGCGACAAATAGCCTCAAGCTCAACAATGTCGCCTAACCAGAATTGGGCAGCATCGTTACGATAAGTTACAGCAGCTGCAGATGTGACCTCATCACAATATCCACCAGCACATAGTGTAACTTTAACCACTCCAAAGGTTCCATCATAAAACGGTCCCCTTGTAACGCGTGCGAGCCAAGTTCTTTGTGTCATCTCACACTCCCTGCTTTTCTGTGCGGGTGCGCTCACCCTGCAGTGTTAAAATCATCGCAATCTCCTTGCGCACGGCGCCAAAGCGGGCGGTGTTTTGCAGCTGCCCGGTGGTGCGCTGAAAGCGCAGGTTAAACTGCTCCTTGCGCAGCTGGGCCAGCCTGTCATCCAGCTCTTTTTCTGTTTTTTGCCGCAAATCGGCGATTTTTACCTGTGCCATTGTCAACTCCTACGCCACCTGACGCTCAACAAACTTTGTTTTGATGGGCAGTTTGGCGGCCGCCAGCTCAAACGCCTCACGCGCAATGGCCGCCGAAACACCATCCAACTCAAACAAAATGCGGCCCGGCTTCACGCGCGCGGCCCAAAACTCTAGCCCGCCTTTGCCCGAACCCATCCGCACCTCGGCTGGTTTTTTGGTCACCGGCACATCGGGAAAAATCTTGATCCACAAACGGCCCTGACGTTTCATGGCGCGGGCAATGGCGCGACGGGCCGATTCAATCTGCCGTGCGGTGATGCGTTCTGGTTCAAGCGCCTTCAGGCCATAGGCGCCAAAGCTCAACTCGGTTCCGCCCTTGGCATTGCCCTTAATGCGGCCCTTAAACTGCTTGCGGTGTTTTGGTTTTTTTGGTTCTAACATGGCACCCTACTCTTTCCTTCCGGGCTGACCGGCGGCCGATACCTCGGCGCGTTTATCTTGCGCCATGGGGTCGTGATCCAGAATTTCGCCCTTATAAATCCACACTTTCACGCCGCATGTTCCCATGGTGGTCATGGCTGTGGCTGTGCCAAAATCAATATCAGCGCGCAGCGTGTGCAACGGCACGCGGCCTTCGCGATACCATTCCATGCGGGCGATTTCGGCGCCGTTCAAACGACCGCCGCAATTAATACGAATTCCCCCCGCCCCCAAACGCTGGGCCGATTGTACCGCACGCTTCATGGCGCGGCGGAAGGCAATGCGGCGCTCTAGCTGCTGCGCGATATTTTCGGCAACCAGCTTGGCATCAATTTCAGGCTTGCGGATTTCAACAATATTCAGGGTCACTTCGCCCTTCAACATTTTGCCCATGCGCGCGCGCAGCTTTTCAATATCGGCGCCTTTTTTACCAATCAGAATGCCGGGACGCGCCGAATGCAGCGTAATTTTCACGCGGCCTTGGGGGCGTTCAATCACAATTTTGGCAATGCCGGCGGCGGCCATTTCCTTGAACAGCATCTGACGGATTTTGAAATCCTCGTGCAGCATGGTGGCATAGTTGCCCGACTTGGCGAACCACCGACTATCCCACGTGCGGTTGATTCCCAGACGCAGGCCGATTGGATTAACCTTCTGACCCATTATGCACCCCCTGCGGCAGCTTGTGCCGCAGCTTCAGTTGATTTTTTCCCGCCCTTTTTGGCAGCTTTCTTAGATGTATCGACCTGACGCACCACAATGCGCAGGTTGCTGAACGGTTTTTCAATAGCCGAGCTTTTGCCGCGACCGCGCGCATGAAAACGCCCCATGACCAAAGCCTTGCCCACGCTGGCTTCGCTGACCACCAGCTGATCAATATCCAGACCATGATTGTTTTCGGCGTTGGCAATGGCCGATTGCAAAACTTTTTTCACTTCCTTGGCGATGCGGCGCTGATTAAATTCCAGCACAGTCAGCGCATTGGCTGCTTTGCGACCGCGAATGGTTTCGGCCACCAAATTAAGTTTTTGCGGCGACACGCGAATGGTTTTGCCAAGGGCCAGCGCCTCGTTCTCGGCAACTTTCCGCGGTGATTTTGGCTTGCTCATTTACCCCTCCGCCTTTTTGTTGCCGCTGTGTCCCTTGAACGTGCGCGTGGGCGCAAATTCGCCAAACTTGTGGCCAATCATGTTTTCAGTCACCGACACGGGCACAAACTGCTTGCCGTTGTGCACGCCAAATGTCAGGCCCACAAACTGCGGCATGATGGTGGAACGGCGTGACCATGTTTTAATAATCTCGTTCTTCTTGCTGGCGCGCGCCTTATCGGCCTTGCCCATCAAGTAGCTGTCAACAAAAGGACCTTTCCATACGGCGCGTGTCATGTTTTCCCCCTATGCCCTTGCCCCTTGGGCATCTTTGCGCGTCACCGCGCGGCGAATAATAAATTTGTTGGTGCGTTTGTTGGTGCGGGTTTTATAACCCTTGGTGGGCATGCCCCACGGACTGCGCCAGTGCTTACCACCATTGGTACGCCCACCGTTGGGGTGATCAACAGGGTTACGCGCAATGCCGCGTGTAATGGGACGAACGCCACGCCAGCGGGTGCGACCTGCTTTGCCCGTTTGCGTGTTGATTAAATCTTGGTTTGAAACAGCGCCGATGGTGGCAAAACAATCTTCTGGCACCATGCGCAACTCGCCCGAATTCATACGAATTTGCACAAAGCCCGAGTCACGACCCACCAGCTGAACACTGGCTCCGGCAGCGCGGGCCAATTGTCCGCCTTTGCCTGGGCGCATTTCAACGTTATGAACAACGGTGCCCACCGGAATATTTTTCAGCGGCAGCGCGTTGCCGGCCTTAATGTCCACCTTCTCACCGCTTTGAACGGTATCGCCCTTTTGAAGTTTTTGGGGCGCCAGAATGTATGACAACGTACCATCCTGATATTTGATCAAGGCGATAAATGCCGTGCGGTTGGGATCATACTCAATACGCTCCACCGTTGCGGGCATTTCTGTTTTTTGGCGTTTGAAATCGACCAGACGATAGCGGCGCGCATGACCACCCCCCATGCCACGGCTGGTGACACGGCCCATGTTGTTGCGACCGCCACTGCTTTTCAAACCGTCGGTCAATGCTTTGATGGGTTTTCCCTTCCAAAGCTCGGCCCGATCGATGGCGATCAATCCACGTTGACCAGAAGTTGTGGGGTTATATTTTTTTAATGGCATCACACACCTGTCTGCATATCAATGGTTTGGCCTTCTTTAAGCGTCACGATTGCTTTTTTATAATCTTGACGCTGGCCAAGGCGGCCACGAAAACGCTTGGTTTTTCCCTTCACGTTCATGGTGTTGACACTGTCAACTTCTACGTTAAAGAGACATTCAATGGCATTTTTTACTTCTGTTTTGTTGGCTCCGCGCGCGACACGAAAAACATATTGGTTGTACTGCGACACCGAGGTTGATTTCTCGGTGATGTGCGGCTTCACAATCGTGTTATAGGCGGCCGCCTGCTGTGCGGGCGTTGCTTGTGTTTTTGCTTTGGCCATTATTGCCCCCTGCCCGTTTCTTTGGTCAGACGCTGCTGCAGCTGCTCCACCGCATTTTTTGTCAGCACCAAAACATCGTGGCTTAAAATGTCATAAACGTTGGCGCCCTGTTCAGGCAGAACCTGGAAGAACGGCAAATTGCGCGCTGCTTTTTCAAAATTGGCATCAACGTTTGCGCCATCAATCAGCAGCGCGTTGCTTGCGCCAAGCTTATTCAGCTTTGCCTGCAATTCTTTGGTTTTGTGTGATGTGATGGCGGTGCTTTCCAGCACAACCATTTTCCCCTCGGCCAGGCGGGCTGAAAGGGCCATGCACAAGGCCTTTTTGCGGAATTTTTTGTTCAGGTCATGCGCATGGTCACGCACAACGGGCCCAAAAATAATGCCGCCTTTGCGAAACTGCGCCGAACGCAAACTGCCCTGACGTGCGCGGCCTGTACCTTTTTGCTTCCATGGCTTGCGGGTTGTGCCCGACACTTCAGAAATAATTTTGGTCTTGTGGTTGCCGCCGCGTTTTTTCGCCTGCTGCCAGTAAACCATGCGGCTGATGATATCGGCGCGCGGTTTCAGACCGAACACGTTTTCGTTCAGCTCAACTTCACCGGCAGTTTTGCCATCGAGTGTTAAAACGTTCGCTTTCATGACACAGATTCCTCAGCTGCCTTTTCGGCTTTTTTACGCACACCCGCGGGCATGGGCGCGTCCTTGGGCAAAGCGCGTTTAGCGGCATCGCGCACCATCAGAACGGTTCCTTCGCTGCCGGGCAAACCGCCTTTCACAAAAATCAGCCCCTGGGCATCATCGACACCCACAACGGCCAGATTTTGCATGGTCACGCGCGTGGCGCCCATGTGACCGGCCATTTTTTTGTTCTTAAACACGCGGCCGGGGTCTTGGCGATTACCGGTTGAACCATGGCTGCGATGGCTGATCGACACACCGTGCGTGGCGCGCAAACCGCCGAAATTGTGACGCTTCAAAACGCCCGCAAAACCTTTACCAATGGTCACGCCCGTCACATCGATAAACTGGCCTACCACAAAGTGTGAGGGAACAAGCTCGGCCCCCACGTCGGGTAGTGGGCTTCCCGCCGGCACACGGAATTCAACAACCTTGCGCGAGGGTTCCAACTTATGGGCGGCGAACTGACCACGCAGCGGCTTTGAGGTGTGTTTGGCCTTGCGACGACCAAAACCAACCTGCACCGCAGTATATTTGTCTTTTTCGGCTGTGCGCACGCCGGTGACCTGGCAATGATCAACGCGCAGCACCGTGACAGGCACGTGCTCGCCCGCATCGCTGAAAAAGCGGGTCATCCCAATCTTTTCGGCCAGAAGGCCCGTGCGTGAACGTTCAGACATGGCTACACCTTAATTTCCACTTCCACACCCGCCGGCAGATCGAGCTTCATCAAAGCATCAATCGTGGGGGCTGTGGGTTCATCAATATAGATCAGACGCTTATGCGTTCTGATTTCAAACTGCTCGCGCGATTTTTTATCGATGTGCGGCGAACGGTTGACCGTAAAACGCTCAATCCACGTGGGCATAGGAATGGGCCCACGCACCTGCGCGCCTGTGCGCTTGGCCGTGTGCACAATATCGCCCACCGATTGATCCAGAACCCTGTGATCAAACGCCCTGAGGCGGATTTGTATGGTCTGTGCGTTCATCGTTCAATCTCCTGACACCTCGGGGAAAAATCCCCGAGGCATCAAACGTGTCCTCTACTCGATAATTTTTGCCACAACGCCGGCACCCACCGTGCGTCCACCTTCGCGAATAGCGAAGCGCAAGCCTTCGTCCATCGCGATGGGGGCAATCAATTTCACTTCGACGCTGATGTTGTCACCAGGCATCACCATTTCTGTTCCTGCGGGCAGAGCCACTTCACCGGTCACGTCTGTCGTGCGGAAGTAGAACTGCGGACGATAGTTGCTGAAGAATGGTGTGTGGCGGCCGCCTTCGTCCTTGGTGAGAATATAGCACTCAGCCTTGAACTTGGTGTGCGGTGTAATGCTGCCGGGTTTCGCCAGCACCTGACCACGCTCAACATCCTCACGTTTTGTGCCACGCAGCAGCGCGCCGATGTTATCGCCAGCCTGACCTTGATCAAGCAGTTTGCGGAACATTTCAACGCCCGTGATGGTGGTTTTTTGCGTTGGACGCAGACCCACAATTTCAACTTCTTCGTTGACCTTGACAATGCCGCGCTCCACACGACCCGTCACCACAGTACCGCGGCCCGAGATGGTGAAGACGTCTTCAATCGGCATCAGGAAGGGTTTGTCGATGGGGCGATCGGGCTGAGGAATGTTGGCATCCACAGCGTCCATCAGTTTCAGAATGGCTTGCTCGCCCAATTCGGGGTTTTTGTCTTCCAAAGCGCACAGAGCCGAACCACGAACGATGGGGATCGTATCGCCAGGGAAGTTATATTTGGTAAGAAGATCACGCAATTCCATCTCAACCAGGTCAACCAGTTCAGGGTCGGCCATATCCATTTTGTTGAGCCAGACCACAATGGCAGGCACACCCACCTGACGGGCCAGCAGAATATGCTCACGCGTTTGTGGCATGGGGCCATCAGCCGCCGAGCAAACCAGAATAGCACCATCCATCTGCGCGGCGCCGGTGATCATGTTTTTCACATAATCGGCGTGTCCGGGGCAATCGACGTGGGCATAGTGACGCTTGTCGGTTTCATATTCAACGTGCGCGGTTGAAATGGTAATGCCGCGGGCGCGTTCTTCGGGGGCTTTGTCGATTTGATCGTACGCCGTGAAGCTGGCCTTGCCCGATTTTGCCAAAACTTTGGTAATGGCGGCGGTCAGTGATGTTTTGCCATGGTCAACGTGACCAATGGTGCCGATATTGCAGTGCGGCTTGTTGCGTTCAAACTTCTCTTTGGCCATAGGTGTCTCCTTCGGTTAGCCTTGAGTGGAAAACGTAAAAACGGTGAAAAATGTAAAGACTGTAGCCATTTTACCCCGCCATCTTTGCTTTAACTTCGGCAGCCACGTTGGCGGGCACAGCTTCATAATGGTCAAACTCCATTGTAAAGCTGGCACGTCCTTGCGTTTTGCTGCGCAGGTTGTTGACGTAACCAAACATGTTGGCCAGCGGCACCATAGCGTTGACCGTGCGGGCATTGCCGCGCTGATCCATGCCTGTCACCTGACCACGACGACTGTTCAAATCGCCAATCACATCGCCCATAAAATCTTCGGGCGTCACCACCTCAACCCTCATAATGGGTTCAAGCAGTGTGGGGCCACATTTGGTAATGCCTTCGCGGAAGGCAGCCTTGGCGGCAATTTCAAACGCGAGGGCCGATGAGTCCACATCGTGGTACGCGCCATCGGTCAGCGTGGCTTTGAAATCGATGCAGGGGAAACCCGCAATCACGCCAGTTTCCTTGGCCGCTTCCAAACCTTTTTCAACGCCAGGAATAAATTCCTTGGGTACCGATCCACCCACCACTTTGTTTTCAAACTCAAAACCCTTACCGGCTTCTTGGGGTTCGAAATCGATAATCACGCGCGCGAACTGACCCGAACCACCCGATTGCTTTTTGTGGGTATAGTCCATGGTATATTTTTTGGTGATGGTTTCGCGATACGCCACTTGTGGGGCGCCCACCGTCACATCCACATTATAGGGTGCGCGGCGCATAATATCGACCTTGATTTCAAGGTGAAGTTCGCCCATGCCCTTCAAAATTGTCTGCCCCGTTTCATGATCAACATGCACGCGGAACGATGGATCTTCCTGCACCAGGCGTTGCAGCACGGTGCCCATTTTTTCTTGGTCGGCTTTGCTTTTGGGTTCCACCGCCATTTCAATCACAGGGTCGGGGAATTCCATTTTCTCAAGAATAATTGGTTTTGCGCTGTCGCACAGTGTGTCGCCCGTGCGCGTATCTTTCAGCGATGCCAGCGCCACAATATCACCCGCGTGCGCTTCCTTAATTTCTTCACGGCTGTTGGCGTGCATCAGCAGCATGCGGCCAATGCGTTCGCGCCCATCACGCGTCGAGTTCATCAGATAGCTTCCCGCCGAGAGCGTGCCCGAATAAATGCGGAAAAATGTAATTGATCCCACAAACGGATCGGTCATAATTTTGAAGGCAAGACCAGCCAGTGGCGCGTCATCTGAGGGTGGGCGCTCATCCGCGTCGCCATTATCCTTGAAACCCTTCACCGCGCCGATATCCAGCGGGCTTGGCAGAAAATCGACCACCGAGTCCAACATCGGCTGCACGCCTTTGTTTTTGAACGATGCGCCGCACAGCACGGGGAAAAATTTACGCTGCAGCGTGCCTTTGCGAATGCATTTGCGCAGAACTTCCACGCTGGGTTCATTGCCGTTCAAATAATCTTCCATCGCGGCGTCATCCATTTCCACCGCGGTTTCAATCATGGCGTGGCGATATTCCTTGGCTTTTTCCAGCATGTCGGCCGGAATGTCTTCATCGTGGAATTTGGCGCCCAGTTCTTCACCGCCCCACACAACCGCTTTCATGCGTTGCAGATCGATGATGCCTTTGAAATTTTCTTCGCTGCCGATGGGCAGTTGCACCACGAGGGGGTGCGCGCCCAAACGATCTTTGATCATGTCCACGGTGCGATAAAAATTCGCGCCCATGCGATCCATCTTATTCACAAAACATACGCGCGGCACGTTATATTTATCGGCCTGACGCCACACGGTTTCCGATTGAGGCTCAACCCCCGCCACGCTGTCATACACGGCAATCGCGCCATCAAGCACGCGCAGGCTGCGCTCCACCTCAATGGTAAAGTCAACGTGTCCGGGCGTATCGATGATGTTGAAGCGATATTGCTGGTCGTCGCGTGTCCAGAAGCAGGTTGTGGCGGCCGAGGTAATGGTAATCCCGCGCTCTTGTTCCTGTTCCATAAAATCCATGGTGGCGGTGCCATCGTGCACTTCGCCGATTTTGTATGACTTACCGGTGTAATACAAAATGCGTTCGGTGGTCGTGGTTTTGCCCGCATCAATGTGGGCCATGATCCCGAAGTTGCGATAGTGTTTAATGTCGTGGGTGCGCGGCATTGTTCGGTCCTACCAGCGGAAGTGCGAAAAGGCGCGGTTGGCTTCGGCCATGCGCTCGGTGTCTTCTTTTTTCTTAATGGCGGTGCCGTTATCGTTGGCGGCGGCCATCAATTCGAACGCCAAGCGTTCGGCCATGGTGTTTTCATTGCGCGCACGTGCGGCATTGCGCAACCAGCGCAGCGAAAGGGCCTGACGACGATCGGGGCGCACTTCGCAAGGAACCTGATAGGTGGCCCCACCCACGCGGCGGCTGCGCACTTCAACGTGCGGGCCAACTTTATCAACTGCGGTTTTGAAAACCTCAATCGGGTTGGTTTTCATTTTATCGCGAATGATATCAAGCGCGCCATAAACCGTGGCTTCGGCCACGCTGCGCTTGCCATGAACCATAACGCAATTAATAAAGCGCGACAGAACCACTTCGCCGAACTTGGGATCGGGAAGAACTTCTCGTTTATCAGCGCGGTGACGACGTGACATGCATGATCCCCGTTATTTTGGTCTCTTGGCGCCGTATTTACTGCGGCGTTGTTTTCTATCTTTCACACCCTGCGTATCCAGCGAGCCACGCACAATGTGATAGCGCACACCTGGCAAATCTTTCACACGGCCGCCGCGGATCAGCACAACGCTGTGCTCCTGCAGGTTGTGGCCTTCGCCAGGGATGTATGAAATAACTTCATAGCCGTTGGTCAGGCGCACGCGGGCAACCTTACGCAAAGCCGAGTTAGGTTTTTTGGGCGTTGTGGTGTACACGCGCGTACACACGCCGCGACGCTGCGGACACTTGGTCAGCGCGGGAGATTTTGTGCGGTTTTTCACCGCGGTGCGGCCTTTGCGGGCCAGTTGTGAAATCGTTGGCATTCCTGCGTCCAATAACAAACGTTAAACCCATCATTCTGCAGGGGCGCAAACAGTTCGGGCCTCATGTCACCATCGCCCATGGTTTGGTTTATCGAGCGAGGGCGCGAGGCCGGTTTCACATCCACCCAGAACGCCGAGGCAGCTAAGCCGCCAAGGCTCCAGTCCTTGGTATAATGTCGTTTTGCGCATCCACAGCTGCGTTTGGAAGAATTGGCAAACAAGGTCATTGGCAAGCCAACCCCCACCGCCAGCAGCGAAAGGCATGCACTTCCTATACGTTAGTAAATGAGACGTCAAGTAGGAAATAAAGGAATTATCCTTAACAGCAGAAATATTCTGAAGCACATGGTGTCAAAAAAAACTCAGGACCCAAAGGGGCCCTGAGCAGCAAAAATATTTTCAGTTAGATAAGATTTACCTGTCAGCACCTGGTCGTGCCGATGGCCGATTGGCCGTACGGTTTAACTGGTTACCGTCACGACGATTGTCACGCCTTGCTTCGCGTCTGTCCTCGCGGCGATCGCCCCTGTTTTCGGCCCGATCGCGCACATTTTCGCGTCTGTCGCGGCGATCTTCGGCATGGTCACGCCTGTCTTCACGGCGATCGACACGGTCTTCGGCCCGATCACGCCAGCCACCATCGTGGCGGGCATCGCGCCTGTCTTCGCGGCGGTCACGAACATCTTCACGATGATCGGCCCTGTTTTCGCGCCTGTCCATGCGGTTTTCAGCCTGATCCCGCCTATCTTCACGACGATCGCGGCGATCTTCCAGCCGGTCACGCATGGCGGCCCGCTGTTCGGGGCTGGCATTTTGCCATTTTTCCTTCATGGCGGCGCGACGTTCCTGCATTTTTTCCTTGCGGGCGGCGCGTTCTTCTTGGCTCATGCTCTGCCATTTGTCGCGCATGGCTTCACGGCGATCGCGTCGATCGTGCTGCATGCCCTGCCGATCCTGCCCTTCTTCTTGAAAGGGGTTAACCAGATTCTGGGGAGGTGAATCGGGTGCTGTGGGCGTTTCTGCAACGGCGGGCACGGCCCCCACCATCAACCCCCACGCAGCTAATCCTGTTAAAAAGAGGTGTTTCATAAGACATTTCCTTGGTTAAGGTTGGAAAGCGGGCCATTATGCCTCTGATGGGCGGGTCTTGGCAAGCTTGCCCGATTTTATGGGCAGGCCAGAAAAATAAGCTTTATAAAGTTAAGACTTTTGGTATAATACTTGATTGCCGGGGCAACCCGGCTATGGCGATAAACGCTGTGTGGAATATACGAAGCGGACCCGGGGGCAGTACCCGGCGCCTCCACCAGCTGGTCTCTCACACCATGGGGCCAGCGCATGGGGGCGACCTAGCATCGACGCGCGTCGTAAAGACATGGTTTTTGCCCGGCATGGTACCGCCGTTATCGGACTAAAACATAAATGCGAACGACAACGTTCCGCAAGTTGGAGCCATCGCTGCCTAACGCTCGCATTGCGAGTTACTAAGCAGTTAGCTTCAACGCGGCTGGGGGCGTGCCGGGCAACAGAAACGCCCTGTAACATCAACACGGCAAAATATCACGGGCCCCGCCACTGTAGCGTGATATTTTACATTCGTTCGATATATCATTATGCCTAACACCATGGCCGATGATCTTTTACAGTATGATGTGCTGGTCGAACGCGCGCTGCGCAGTGTTGTGCGCGATGCGTTGCAGCAGGTGGCTAAAAACAACCTGCCCGATAAACATCATTTCTATATCTCGTTTCATACCAAATTTAATGGCGTCGATATCCCCGATTATTTGCACAAGCAATATCCCCAAGAAATGACCATTGTGCTTCAGCATCAATTTTTTGGGTTGAAAGTGCATGATGATTATTTTGGCGTCACCCTGTCATTTAACGGTCGGCAAGAACGCCTGACCATTCCGTTTCAGGCCATCACAAGCTTTGCCGATCCGCACGCCAACTTTGCGCTTCAGTTTCAAACAGTGTTTGAACCTTCGGATACCCCCCCCGAAGGCAACGACGACGAAAATAACGAGACTCCGCCAAGCAACGATGAACCCGACGCCCCCAAGCAGGAAAAACGCGGCGAAGTGATTAGTTTGGATAAATTCAGGAAGAAGAAGTAGCCACTCACGCCCGCGTCACATCTCCTTCTCCATGCATTTGGGCGTGCGACCAAAGAGGATGTTTTTTTGAATCTACCCCTAAAAACTGTCAAGCTTTTCGGCTATCAGGCCCTGCACTTCCAGGCGCAGGCGTTTATCGCTGGGCACGGCCCCTTCCCTGCTGTAGCGGGCAAAAAGTTCGGCAATCATTTCGGCAATCAGATGATCGGGCACTTTTTGCTTCCGCGCCTCGGCCAGCACCACTTCTGAAAGATGTTTAAGGTGATCACTGGCATGAATGTACTCGGCCATTTTTTTGGGTGATGATCCCTGCTGCTCCAGCGATGGTTCTAATTTCGTTTCAAGCTCGGCCACCAGTTCCCACGGGTGAACCTGCAAAGCGGTGGCGATTTTCTGCATCCATGCCACCGTCAGCCGATTCAGGCCGTTTTCCAGCTTAAAAATCTGCGATTGGGTGGTGCCCACCATGCTGGCCAGCTTCTCGCCCGTGATGTTTTTTTCAAGCCTAAGCGCTGCAATGCGGTTGGGGCGTTTCACGTCGGGGTTGATGGTGCGCATGGGCGTTTATAACAAAGCAAATGCAATATTAAAAATCGTGCACAGCGTTGGTTGTTGGTCAGGAAAAGCGAATGTATCTGTGCCACCCACGCCATTGCGCCCCTTCCACGCGGGCTGGAACTGATGAATAACGTATGCTGATGCGCAATAGTTCTGCAGGATATCAAAAAATCTGAAAAAGATTATTCTCTTGACATTTATTCCTGAATAGAATATTTTTTCTGCTATGACCGACCTGCAAGAGGAATCACCGAACATGAAAATCGCGCACCAAATGGCTGATTTTATTGTCGATCTTATCTCAAAAAAAGGCCACCTGAAGAAATCTGATCTGCTGAGGAATTTTTCAGAAGCGGACGTGAAAACCCATTTGCCGCTGGCCTGCGGCTTTGCGGCCGTTCAACTGGGCCACAGTGTGGATGTGGAATAACTTTATGCTTTAATGCGTTGTTTTATCATATTTTTTATTAAACATTACCCTTTCACCAGCGCCAGCAACCCAAGGGTTTTGATTATTTTTTTGGCGAGAGGGGCATAGTACTCGCCCGCCCTGCTATCTATCATATTTTGGGCATTTCCGGCATCGGCGCTTTCTCTGATCACGGGGAGCAGTGGAATATCGCCCAAAAATTCGCACCCCAGTTCTTCGGCCGCTTTTTTGGCCCCGCCGCATGAAAAAATATGGCTTTCTCCCCCGCAATGCGGGCAGACAAAATAGCTCATATTTTCAATCATCCCCAGAACAGGAACATGCATTTGTTCAAACATTTTCAAGGCTTTGCGGGCATCTATTAATGCTAAATCTTGCGGGGTTGAGACAATAACCGCCCCCGATAAATTCGCCTGCTGCGCCAGGGTTAATTGCACATCGCCCGTGCCGGGTGGCAGGTCGATGATCAGCACATCTAACTCACCCCACGCCACATCGCGCAGCATCTGCTGCACGGCGCCCATCACCATCGGCCCGCGCCAGATCATGGCTTTGTCCGGCGGAATCAGCAGTCCAATCGACATGGCCTTCATCCCTTGCGCCACGGCGGGGATAATTTTTTTATTCTCATCCAGCGCCACAGGGCCAGAAATACCCATCAACGTGGGCAGCGATGGGCCATAAATATCGGCATCCAGCAAACCAATGTTCAGGCCCATGGCCTGCATCGCCAAGGCCAAGGCCCATGCGGTGGTTGATT
>RFNS01000087.1 GCA_009927055.1 Alphaproteobacteria bacterium
AACACTGTTGTGCCTGCGGAGGCAGGCACCCATCACCCGAATGCAACACAAGAAGCACCGTATGGGTGATGGGCCCCTGCCTTCGCAGGGGCTTCAGTCTTTTTCTGTTCCTTTTTCATGAGATCTGGCACTGATCCCCCCCTCCCTCAAGGGGAAGGGAATGATTTTGATACTGAAACACTAGGCGCGAATGGCAGAACATCAGCGGCAAAAGGCACCATCAACCAACGTGATATGACGGCGGCCAGGCCTGTGGCACGAGACATGCTGCACATAAACCTGATCGAGATATTTTTGATATGATTTTAGTCGCTCCGCTTCTTCGGATAGTTTTTCAGCACGTGCATCATCCACCAATCGCAACTGATAAAGATGAGCGTGAATGGCCTCCAGAATTTTTTCATCCACGTGTTTTGTAAAATGATCCATATCTCTGACCGCCCAAATGCGCCCCTGACACGCAAGATAATGGGCCTTGCGGCGCTCAGCTTCCAGCTTTCTCTCAAACATCTCGCTGGTCGTGCCATTGGCGCGCGCCTCGGCCAACGCGCTGCGGCACTTCTCATCAATCCACGGGGCATCAAACGTGACACGGCCATGCTTGGTTTGCGCAATCACGCCATAAGTACGATGAAAAATGCCATTAAAATCGCGCACCGCATCAAACGGCATATCATTGGGTTTGATGATGGACGGAAGCTTATGACTAACCAAGAATTATACCCGGCACATAATCACCTCGGTCATTGTAACTGCCCGCTGTGGGATGGTGCAAGGATGCCGCGCCAACAACCTCACCGGTACTCGTCAAAACATCAACTGTCCCATCAGGAAGTCTCTGTAAAGCTTCAATAACAACACCTCTACCGCTACCATCGACCACTTTGCGGCCAACCGTTAATTCTAATGGCCCCCTTGCCAACTCTTGCACTGCATCCGGGCACCATGTTCCACGACCTGCCATCATTATCTCCATTATTCAGTTATGTTGCCACCCACTACATAAAATAAGTCATACGAAAGTAAAAGCCGATATCGAAAAAAATTTCTTTGGCGCCGATTGGGCGCCGATGATCATGGCGGACTACACCCCACCCATCAGCACATATTTGATCTCGGTAAACTCATCCATACCCCATTTGCCGCCTTCGCGCCCCAGGCCCGATTGTTTAACGCCCCCAAACGGCGCATTGACGGTTGAAAAAACACCGCCGTTGATGCTCACCATCCCGCTTTCCAGACCCTCGGCCACGCGCCAGGCCCGCCCCACATCGCGCGTATAGGCATAGGCCGCCAGACCATAGGGCGTGTTGTTGGCCAGCTGCAGCACCTCGGCCTCTGTCTCAAATCGCACCAGGGGGGCAAGGGGGCCAAAGGTTTCTTCCTGCATCATGGCCATGCCGGGCCGCACGCCCACCAGCACCGTAGGGGTGTAAAAATGATCGCCCGCCGCATGCTTGGTGCCGCCGCACATGACCACCGCCCCTTTGGCCAAAGCATCGGCCACGTGGCTTTCGACTTTTTGCATGGCGGCGGCGTTAATCAGCGGCCCAATGGTGACACCCTCATCGGTGCCCTTGCCCACACGCAAATTTTTTACCGCTTCTGTCAGACGGCTTGCAAAGTCATCATAAACCTTGGCGTGCACAAAAATGCGGTTGGGACACACACAGGTTTGCCCCGCGTTGCGGAATTTTGTGTTAAGGCACCCCAGTACCGCCGCATCCATATCGGCATCATCAAACACCACAAAGGCGGCGTTGCCCCCCAGCTCTAGCGAGATTTTTTTAATCGTCTCGGCCGATTGGCGCATCAAAACACGCCCCACCTCGGTCGAGCCGGTAAAGGTGATACCACGCACCACGGGGTTGCTTGTCATCTCTTGCCCCACAACCTCAGGTCGGGCGGTGGTGATAATATTCAACACACCCGCGGGCATGCCTGCCTTCTCGGCCAGCGCGGCCAGGGCCAGGGCCGAAAGCGGCGTATCCTCGGCCGGCTTGCACACCACCGTGCACCCCGCGGCCAGGGCGGGCGCAACCTTACGCGTGATCATGGCCACCGGAAAATTCCACGGCGTAATGGCCCCCACAACGCCCAAAGGCTGCCGCAGCACCAGCACCCGCGCATCGGGCCGAAAGGTGGGGATAATTTGGCCATCAACACGCTTGGCTTCTTCGGCATAAAACTCGACAAAGCTGGCGCCATAGGCCACTTCAGCGCGCGCTTCGGCCAGGGGTTTTCCTTGCTCAAGCGTAATCAGCGCTGCCAAATCTTCGGTGTGCTGAATGATCAGGTTATACCAGTGGCGCAAAATATTGGCCCGCTCATGCGCCAGTTTTTTTGACCACGTCACAAAAGCTTTGTCAGCCGCCGCAATGGCCGCCTTCGTTTCAGCCGCGCCAAGATGGGGCACAGAACCCACCACGCGGCCTGTGGCGGGGTCAAGCACATCAAAGCTCTCAGCCGCCCCTACCCACACGCCATCGATGAAGGCTTTGTCGCGCAGGAGTGAGTGAGATGTGATGGTCAATCAGCGTTCCTCTTGCCCTTCTTCGTCTTCCACTTCCACATCAATATCGCTGTCTTCATCGCCCAGTTCGGCGGCATCTTCAATCACCGCTTCTTCCGTATCGCCCTCGACAGGGGCCAGATCGAGATTTTCTTCATCAACTTCTGGCGCAGCCTCGCGACGCCTGTCTTCGGCGGCGGCAGCCTTGCGGCGCGATTTCAACAAAGCTTCAGGATCATACGCCGCACCACAGCTTGGGCACTTTGGCTCTTTTTTCTTCATATCATAATAGCGCGCGCCACAGGCCGGACACACGCGTTTTGTTCCCCACTCGGCTTTGGCCATCTGATTCCTCCCGATTCTGAAAACCCCAAGGCTGGCGGCGGTGTGCCATGTTGCGGGGCATACGTCAAATAAGCCATCTTAGAGTCGTGAATCAATAAAAAACGGCGTCATTCTCGCGAAGACAGGAATCCATTGCCCAGCAAAAGGCGGGTGGAGGGATGGCCCCCCGCCACCATCATGCTTTCAAAAAAATCTGTTGACGGGTTTAATTTCAAGAGATAACCTGTTAAAAGTTAATCGCGGGATTTGAGGCCAATGGCCTGGGGCAGCTTGCACCCGCGTGATGAGGGATCCCTTTCATTTGGGGGCGATACTCAAGTGCTAAAGCGCCATAGCCGCGATCCCAGCTGTTTATCAGCCTAACCGCCGCGCTGTGGTCCCACAACAACACGGGTGAACTGCAGGCGCGTTTTCGCAACCAACCTGACACATTCATCCACCTTTCCTGCCCCTGGCGTGGTGCTGTGGGTAGATTTTTGCAACATCGCACCATGTGCGATTAATGTGGGAGTGTATCATGACTGTAAAATACTTAGTAAAGTTAGCCCCTAATTCTGGTGGCAAATTTGAAGCTTGGCTTGCCGCAACAGAAGGGCGCAGTGCTGCCGGACAGGCGTTATTGGCAGCCGCGGAGGAAGTTGGCGGCGTTGTTGAAGCACACCAAAAGTACCGCGGCAGGCCGCGTGGTGGAGTTGCAAGAGACGCTGTTGTTTTAGAGGCTGACAGACAGCTTTCACTAAAAACCATTCAGCGTTTGGTCAGAATTAAAGGCATTACAGGTATTCAACAATTGACGTCATAAAATCTAAACACGCCGCCCTGCAATTGTTTGTGGGGCGGCGATGACCCAAGGCGCCACAATGTGTGATTTACTGACGACGCTTCAATTCCCCCTCGGCCACCTGAGAGGGTCAAGGGAAAAGTTATTGGCGGCCATTCAAGATCCAACCGACACAGCCCCTCTGCCTACTGCTGTGCGCGAGGTGCTGAGAGACCTGCGCGCGGCGACGTATGAAATTGTTGGCGACCACTTGGTGGTCACATTTCCTGTCACCACGCAACCACATATTGGAATGCTAAGACAAATCCTTGGACTGAGGCGCTAACCTTTTCGTTCGTGCACAATTTGGGCCACTTCATCCAGCTCGGCCTGCGTGCGTTTCTGATACTCGGCCTCGGCCTTGGCAGCGCGGCTGGCGGCCACAATTTCATAGCGTTTTTGTTCTTCAAACAGCACGGCCAGCGCGTCGCGCTCTCGCAACACGGCATTCAGCG
This sequence comes from Alphaproteobacteria bacterium, assembly GCA_009927055.1. Lineage (GTDB taxonomy): Bacteria > Pseudomonadota > Alphaproteobacteria > UBA9219 > RFNS01 > RFNS01. Next base: position 4,133 of record RFNS01000087.1, read on the forward strand.
CCGCTTGCCGCGCAATATCCAGCTGTTTTAACTGGTGCGTGGCGCGCTGAATAAACAACCCAAACTGCGCCTGAATATCATGGTCATTCTGGCTGCTGGCAAAATCGCGCTCGCGCATCATGCGCAGCGATAATTCAGCCATCTGATTTTCCAGTTTCTGCAAAATTTCTTCCTTATCGGCCAGCACCAGCCGCTGCTCATCCACCTTTGCTTTTTGCAGTTTGATCAGCGTGCCAAGGCTTTTCATGCCGCGTTATCGGCTTTGGTGGTCAGACCAAAAATTTGCGCCAGTTGTTCATAGCTGTCGTTCAGGCTGGCACTTTCTTCTTTGCCTTGGCGCATAAATTCTTCCAGCGGCGTGTTATATTTTATCGCCTCGTCCACCTCGGCATCGCTGCCTTTGCGATAAGCGCCAAGGCGTATCAGCTCGGCCATATTATCATACGCCGCCATATATCGGCGCGCGCGCGTGACCAGCTGATTTTCAGCATCGGTGTTGCACATAGGCATGGCGCGCGAGACGCTGCGCAGCACATTAATGGCAGGATACCGCCCACGCTCGGCAATCGCACGATCCAGCACAATATGCCCATCCAGAATGCCGCGCACAGCATCGGCAATGGGTTCGTTGTGATCATCACCATCGACTAGCACCGTAAACAAGCCCGTAATGCTGCCCTGCCCCGGCTCGCCTGGCCCTGCGCGCTCTAACAACTTCGGCAATTCAGCAAAGGTGGTGGGCGGATAACCTTTGGTGGTGGGCGGTTCACCCGCACTCAGGCCAATTTCGCGCTGCGCCATGGCAAAGCGCGTCACACTATCAATAAGGCATAACACCTGCTTGCCCTGCGCGCGAAATGACTCGGCCACCGCCATAGTCATATAGGCGGCCTGACGCCGCATCAGCGCCGCTTCATCTGATGTAGCCACAATCACCACCGATTTTTTCAAACCATCCTCGCCTAAATCATCGGCAATAAATTCTTGCACTTCGCGACCGCGCTCGCCCACCAGGCCAATCACCGCCACATCGGCCGATGTATATTTGGCTACCATCGACATGAGAATAGATTTGCCAACACCCGACCCTGCAAAAATGCCCATGCGCTGCCCGCGACAGCACGTTAGAAAAGTGTTGATGGCGCGCACGCCTAAATCGAGCTTGCCCTGCACCCGCTGGCGTTTGTGCGCCGGTGGCGGCGTGTTGCGAATGGCATAATCGATATTCCCCTGCGGCAGCGGGCCTTTGCCATCAATCGGCTCGCCCAACGCATTAATCACCCGCCCCAGCCAGGCCGATGTAGGGGCAATGGCGGGCTGCGCCACATCCACAATGGCCTGACACCCCAGCCCCACGCCATCGATGCTGCTGAAGGGAAGCAAAAGCGCCGTGCCCTCTCGAAAGCCCACAACCTCGCACAAAACTTTTCGGCCACCCCGCGCCACCACCTGGCAGCGGCCACCAATGGTTAGATGATGCTCAACACCCGACACTTCCAGCAACAGGCCCTGAACAGCCGAAACACGGCCATAAATGGTGCACGCGGGCACCGCCCGCACAATTTTCACCCAATGAGACAGGTTTGATGGTTCCATGGCCTAGTTCTCTTAACTGTATGAATTTATTCGTTAATAACACTTGAAGAGGGTTTCTGCCCGTTCATACACCTGAAGAAGTTATCTCAACGTCTTAACATTATTTACCAGATATTAATAATTTTGCCCAAAAGATGGGTTAACCTTTATTACCAAGGCTGCCAACTACGGAGTCTCCTATGCGCGTTCTTTTGGTTGAAGATGATGCCAGCGTTGCCAAAAGCATCGAATTGATGCTGCAGGCTGAAGATTTTGTGGTGGATACCACCGACCTTGGTGAAGATGGTTTGGAAATTGGAAAAATTTATGATTACGACATCATCATTCTCGACCTCATGCTGCCCGACATTGATGGCTATGAAGTTCTGCGCCGCCTGCGCGCCGCCAAAATTGCCACGCCCATCCTTATTCTGTCGGGCCTGACCGAACTTGATAACAAAATTAAGGGCCTCGGCTTTGGCGCTGATGATTATCTGACCAAACCGTTTGATCGTCGTGAACTGATTGCGCGCATCCACGCCATCATCCGTCGCAGCAAAGGTCACTCGGATAACGTCATTTCTACGGGCAAGCTGAAGGTTAACCTCGATACGCGCACGGTGGAAGTTGATAACAAACCGTTGCATTTAACCGGCAAAGAATACGGCATTATCGAACTGCTCAGCCTTCGCAAAGGCACTACGCTGACCAAGGAAATGTTCCTGAACCACCTTTATGGCGGCATGGATGAGCCTGAGCTGAAAATTATCGACGTGTTTGTGTGTAAGCTGCGCAAAAAGCTGGCCCAGGCCGCTGGCGGCGATAATTACATCGAAACTGTTTGGGGCCGTGGTTATGTGCTGCGCGACCCACCCGCCGCCGAGGCCGCCGGTGGTAAAAAAGTGGTGAGTGCTTAACGCTTACACCCTTGACACATCCCATACATTTCAATCACCGTATCGCCAAATTGGTAACCACTTTTTTGAGAGAGTTCAGACAGCGCGGTATCGAGCGAGGCGTGGGCCAGTTCTGCCACCGCACCGCAGCTGCGGCAAATGGCAAAACCAATGGCGTGGCTGTGGTCACAGTTTTTTCCGCCATGCCTGTGGTCGCACGCCACAAAGGCATTCAACCCCGCCAGCTTGTGAACCTCGTGCTTTTCCTGCAATTGCTCCAACGCCCTGTAAACGGTGGGCGGGCTTTTGATGCCATCATCGGCCAGCCGGCTTAGAATATCATAGGCCGAGAGCGGTTTTTTGATTTTGCGCAGCAGCGCCAGAATAAGCTGGGTCGTAGCGGCAGCGGCGCGACGTGCCACGGCAACCTAAAGCTTCTCAACCTGGCTGTATTCCAGCTCGACCGGTGTGGCGCGACCAAAAATAGACACCGACACTTTCAGGCGCGATTTATCTTCATCCACTTCTTCCACCACCCCGTTAAAGCTGGCAAACGGCCCATCGGCCACCTTCACCTGCTCGCCAATTTCGAACACCACACTGGGTTTGGGGTGCGCAATGCCTTCTTGCACCTGATTAAGGATTCGTTGCGCCTCGTTCTCGCTAATCGGGGCGGGCTTGCCGCCGCCACCCAAAAAGCCGGTCACCTTGGGCGTGGTTTTCACCAGGTTCCAGCTTTCATCGGTCAAATCCATCTTGATCAGCACATAGCCGGGGTAAAATTTACGCTCGGTATTCACTTTTTTGCCGCGTTTCACTTCCACAACTTCTTCGGTGGGCACCATAATTTCGGTAAAGTGATCGGCCAGGTTTTTTTTCACCGCCTGCTCGCGAATGGCTTCGGCCACTTTTTTCTCGAAACCCGAATAGACATGAATAACATACCAGCGGTGCGACATATCTTTCTCCCTTACGCCAGACCAAGAATGAATTTAATGGCGGTGTTCAACGTTAAATCGACCACCAGCAAAAAAGCCGAGACGAAAACAATCATCACCACAATCATGGTGGTGCTGAGCGTGACTTCCTGCCGCGTGGGCCATGTCACTTTTTTTGCTTCCTGCACAACGTTTTGTGCAAAACTTGCCAGATTTTTGAATGCCTGCATCGTTTACCCCTATGAATGGCAGGAGCGGAGGGGATCGAACCCACAACCCCCGGTTTTGGAGACCGGTGCTCTACCAGTTGAGCTACGCTCCTCTGCCCTTCCCCGCCACCCAGCACTCCGCTACCGCCGAGGCGGTTAAAACTGCTGAATTTTAGGGATATCCACTTATAGCCGAGGCCCCGTGGGAAAGCAAATGCTTTCCCACGGGGAAGTTAACTATCGCACCGGTGGCGTTAGCAGCTCTTTGAGAGGCGATGGCACTTTAGACACATCAATCTTCCTTGAGTCTACATAAGAGCTACCCTGCCCTCCGGTATGATAATCAATTGAGTATATGGTAGATGGCTCTAGGTTTGGTTTCTCTGGGCGCAACATATCACGAACCCTATAAAGCGATGTAAAAACAACCTCAGGCTCATAACTGCGAACAACAAGGACAGGCGAATTATTCTCACGGACATGCAATAAAGACTCCACCCTCCCATACCGCGGATAAGAATTAAAATCGCCTAATCGTCTATCAACGCACACGACAAGTTTTGCATCTTCCAACACCTTGAGTGTAGTAAGATTAACTCGATCAAAGTGCTGTGGAGACACCTCTAAGAACGCTTCAATTTTGAGTGGATTCACACATTCATTTTCTGAATGTTTGAACATTGAAGCAATTCGTTCTTTCTTGATACGATCAAGCTCAGGATCTTGCCGATACTGTGGATTTTCACTACACCCGCTTAGCATATGAACGATCATCGTCAGTACGACAAGCCATGCAACGACTTGATATTTAGGGTTTGGATAAAGGGCAAAAGACATTGTTCTCTCCATGATGGGAAAGTTGAAAAAAAGCCGAAAGCCTTCCTTGGAAGGTTTCAGACAAACAAATTGTAGAAGGAGAAAAAGTTAGTGGCCGCGCGTTGCGGCGCCACCAAAGCCACGACCGAGGCCCAAATCAGACAAAAGCAGCGCAGAGCAGCCGCTGCCCTGAAACTGTTTTGCTGATGAGATCGTGATGCTCATGGCATGATCGTCTCTTATTTTTCTGCGCCTTGTCAACAAAAAAAATTACTGAAACGCCGGCTCGTTAAAGCCGCGCAGTTTGCGGCTGTGGAGGCTGGCCGGGCTTTGCTCGCGCAGCAGCGCCATCGCCTGAATACCAATTTTTAGATGCTGATCAACCTGCTGTTTATAAAAACGGTTCGCCATGCCGGCCAGTTTCAGTTCGCCGTGCAAGGGCTTATCAGACACGCACAACAACGTGCCATAGGGCACACGAAAACGAAAACCGTTGGCAGCAATCACGGCCGATTCCATATCCAGCGCAATGGCGCGGCTTTGGGCAAAATGTTCGGCCAACCTGTCATAGCCCAGCAATTCCCAGTTGCGATTATCGGTTGTTTCAACCGTGCCTGTGCGCATCACTTTTTTAAGATCAAGCCCCTGAAGACAGGTAACCCTGCTGACGGCCGCCTCTAACGCGCGCTGCACCTCGGCCAGCGCGGGCACAGGCACCCACAGCGGCAGTTCAGAATCTAGCACATGATCATCGCGCACATAGGCGTGGGCCAGAACATAATCGCCAATTTTTTGTTCATCGCGCAGGCCCGCGCAATGGCCCACCATAATCCACGCATGGGGGCGCAGCACGGCCAGATGATCGGTAATGGTTTTGGCGTTGCTGGGCCCCACCCCGATATTCACAATGGTAATGCCGCAATGATCATCGCGCATCAGGCTGTAGGCCGGCATTTGCGGTACGCGCGCGGCAGGGGCGCCCACAGGTTTGGCCGCCGCATGAATGTTGGCATTGGGAATAATATATCCGCCCGGCCCCGCAAACCCACTGTAGTGCCGCGATTGTTCTTGCAACGCTGCGTCGGTTTGCGGCTGCATCAGCTGCTGGGCGATTTGGCAGAATTGATCGACATAAAACTGATAGTTGGTGAAGATGATGAAATTTTGGAAGTGATGCGGCGCAAGGCCCGTATAGTGCGGCAGCCTGTGCAGCGAATAATCGACCCGCGGCGCCGAAAACAGCGAAAGCGGCTTAAGATGCTGATCGCCCTCTGGCTGGCGGCCATTCGCAATCGCATCGTTGATCATGCTCAAGTCGGGCAGATCAAAAATGGCGCGCAGCTGCTCAACCCGAATGGGCATTAAATCGCCGTCAATGTGCACGCCTTCAGGAAAGGCAAAATGAATGGGCATGGGCGTATTACTCACTCCCACCTGCAACGGCACGGCATGGTTTTTTAACAGCCATTCAAACTGTTCAATATAGTAGCCACGAAAAAGTTTTGGCTGCGTCAGTGTCGATTGGTAATGCCCCGTTTCAGCCACAAAACCATACGCACGGGGTGAATCGGTCTGTTCGCGCCCGCGCTCAACCGTCACGCCTACATAAGGGTAACAGGCACGCACGCGCGCCCGACTTTCGCCTTTGGTGTAGGCGGCGAAATGATGGCGCAGAAATTCGGTATTCGCATCATAAATGCGCTGCACATAATCGACCGCCGATGTGGCATCGGTGAATTGTTGGATGGGAAATTCGGGCAAACGCATTCAAACCCGCGAAAGGATGGTTAAACCAGCATGGTGGCAGCCCCCAGGCTAAACCCCACACAGGGCCTTGGCATAATCCTGCGCTGTAAATGGTTGCAAATCCGTTGCTGTTTCGCCCACGCCCAGGGCAAAAATGGGCAATTTGTGCTTTTCGGCCACGGCCAGCACCACGCCGCCCCGCGCCGTGCCATCCAGTTTTGTGATGATGAGGCCCGAAAGAGGGGTGGCAGCCTTAAAGGCCTCGGCCTGCGCCAGTGCGTTTTGCCCTGTGGTGGCATCCAGCGTCAGCACGGTGGCGTGCGGGGCGCTGGGCATTGTTTTGCGAATAACCCGCACAATTTTTTCCAGCTCGGCCATTAAATGTTCTTTGTTATGCAG
>RFNS01000211.1 GCA_009927055.1 Alphaproteobacteria bacterium
CTTTTTCTACTTTTTCAACAAGAGCTGAACTGACTCTCACGGAAGATTAAAAAACAGCACTCCGCCTTTTTTTGTGATTTCATATGAATTGTTCTATATTGCGCTGATGGAAATTTTTCTCACACTGCGCGATAATTTGTTGTCGCCCCCCATTTTGTTTTTTGCCCTGGGTCTTTTGGCGGGGCTGATCAAATCCGATCTGCATTTTCCCGATCATGTCAGCCGCTATCTGGCGCTGTATCTGATGATGGCCATTGGGTTTAAGGGCGGGGCGGCGCTGGGGGCTGAAAGCGTGTTATCCTTCACCATGGTCGCGGCGCTGCTGGGCGGCGTGGTCATCAGTTTCCTTATGCCTTTTCCTGTTTATGCCATCATCAGGCGCACCACAAAGCTGGATGCGCCGACCGCGGCAGCGGTGGCAGCGCATTATGGCTCGATCAGCATGGTGACATTCGTCACCGCTGAAGCCTTCCTGAAAAATATGGGCGTGCCGTATGAAAGTTACATCATTGCCGTGCTGGCGTTGATGGAGGCGCCGGCCATTGTGGCGGCGTTGATCATCGCGCGCACAGCGCAACCAGCCGTGAAGCAGCACGATGGCGCGCTGCGCCGCATTCTGACGCACGATATTTTTACCAACGGCGCTATTCTGATGCTGCTGGGGGCGCTGATGATTGGCGCCCTGACCGGTGAAAAGGGCATGGCCCGCATGGAAGGTTTTCTGGTGGTGCCGTTTGGCGGCGTGTTGTGTTTGTTTTTGCTGGATATGGGTTTGCTGGTGGCGCGCCAAATTCATCACCTTAAGGCCTTTACATGGCCGTTGGCGCTGGTGGGGCTTTATGTGCCGCTGCTGGGGGCGCTGGTTGGCCTGGGCTTTGCCAGGTTGATTGGCATGGATGTGGGGACAGGCATGCTGCTGACCGTGCTGTGCGCCAGCGCATCGTATATCGCCGTGCCGGCGGCCATGCGCTCGGCCATGCCTGAGGCAAAGGCGGCCATTTATCTTCCCCTCAGTCTTGGCATCACCTTTCCGCTGAATATCGCGTTTGGCATTCCGCTCTACATGGCGTTGGCGCAACAATTTCTTGGCACGCCATAAAACACATTTTTAACCAACGCCGGTCAACAATGGCGCATGCGCCTTGTGCTGCTTATTTTCCTGTTGTTGCCTGTGTGGGCGGTGGCGGGCCTGCCTGAAGTGCGTCAAACCGCGCTTGATCAGGGCTGCACCCCCAAAAAGATTGAGATTTACAGCCAAGAAGTGGGCCAGAATGCCCAAATGATTTATCAGGTCGAATGCAACGTGCCCAAAACGGTGGGCGATCAGACAAAAACAACCAACGCTATTCTTATTCGCTGCCGGCTCGATTTGTGCAATTTTTATCGCCCCGTGGTGAAAGAAGAAAAAAAGGCGCCGTAAAAATTTTTGGCACACGCAATCGGCAAGCGCAACATGTTGGCTATACAGCCGTCCACCCGCCATCGATGCTGTAGCTGCTGCCGGTCATTTGGGCGGCGGCATCGCTGCATAAAAAGACGGCCAGGGCCCCCACCTGTTCGGGCGTTACAAATTGCAACGATGGTTGTTTTTCACTCAGCAATTTTTTGCTGGCGTCGTCGTTCGATATTTTCTCCCGCTCCGCAATCGCATCAATCTGCTTTTGCACCAGCGGTGTTAAAACCCATCCTGGGCAAATGGCGTTGCACGTAATGCCCGTGCCCGCGGTTTCCAGCGCGGTCACTTTGGTCAGCCCCACCACGCCGTGTTTGGCGGCCACATAGGCGCTTTTGTTGGCGCTGGCCACAAGGCCGTGGGCCGACGCGATGTTGATGATGCGGCCAAACTGTTGCGCACGCATAAGCGGCAGCACCGAGCGCGTGGCATAAAACACCGATGATAAATTGGTGGCCAGCACCGCGTGCCATTTCTCAAGCGGGAAATTTTCAATCGCGCTGACAAACTGAATGCCGGCGTTGTTCACCATCACATCCACCCGGCCAAATTTTTCTTGTGCCTGCTGCACCATGGCGGCCACGGCATCGGCGCTGGTCACATCGGCCGCGCAATAATCAACCGCAGCACCCGTGGCCGCAATGCGCGCGCGCGCCGCCGCAATTTGCGCGTCATCGCCAAAGCCGTTCAACATAATGGCTGTGCCTTGTTTGGCCAGGGCCTCGGCAATGCCCAGCCCAATGCCGCTGGTCGAGCCGGTGATGATGGCGACTTGGTGTGTCATGTTTCCTCCAGAAAGGTGACGTGGCCCATTTTGCGGCCAGGTTTGATCTCGTCCTTGCCGTACAGATGCAGGCGCGCCTGTGGATTTGATAAATATTGCCCAGCGGTGCGCGCGTCATCGCCCAGCACATTGATCATACGCGCTTTGTGTAACAATTGCGTGCTGCCGAGCGGCAAACCGCACACCGCGCGCACCAACTGCTCGAACTGACTTGTCGCGGCGGCATCCATCGTCCAGTGGCCCGAGTTGTGGGGGCGCGGCGCCATTTCATTCATCACAATATTTTTGCCATCAGGCGCAGGTTGTTTCAGCACAAACATTTCAACCGCCAATAATCCGTGCAGGTTCAACGCGTGGGCCAGTGTTTCGGCCATCTGCCGCGCTTCGGCCTCAAGGCCAGCCGAAAGCATGGCGGGGGCCAGCGTTTCGCATAAAATGCCGCCTGTGTGCCGGTTGTGCACGGGCGGATAACACGCCACCTTGCCGGCACCATCGCGCGCGATGATCACTGAAATCTCGCACGCAAAATCGACCAAGCCTTCCAAAATTGCGCTTTGCTGAGCAATCGCGTTCCACGCTTTTTCAGCCTCATGGATGTTTTGAATAACCACCTGCCCTTTGCCGTCATACCCCATGCGGTTGGTTTTTAAGATCGCGGGCGTACCCAGCGCGGCCAAGGCTTTGTGCACGTCATCCAGCGTGTGGCACGCGGCAAAGGGCGCCGTGCCCATGCCATGTGTTTGCGCAAAAGTTTTTTCGGCCACGCGATCTTGGGTAATGGCCAGAACAGACGGCGCCGGATAAACAGGTTTATGTGTCGCCAGCAATGCCAGCGCCTGCAGCGGCACGTTTTCCCACTCCAGGGTGATGACATCAACCGCCGCGGCAAATTCGGCCAATTTTTTCTCGTCATCAAAACTGCCCAGCGTCACATGGGGGGTCACTTGCGCGGCGGGTTCATGCCCGTGCTGGCAAAAAATATGCGTTGGCAGGCCAAGGCGCGCGGCGGCAAGGGCTGTCATGCGCCCCAGCTGCCCCCCGCCCAAAATGCCCAAGGTGCGCACCATTATTTTTTGCCTTTTTTAATGTTGGGATTTTTCCCCGATTTTTTTACATCAGGTTTTTTCGCAACGCTGGCCGTTTGCGCCGCGCGCCAAGCCAGCCATTGTTCCATCAGCGCGTCATCGGTGGTGGCCAGAATAGCCACGGCCAAAAGGGCGGCATTTTTGGCCCCCGCCTCGCCCACCGCCAGCGTGCCCACCGGCACACCCGCGGGCATTTGCGCAATCGATAACAGACTATCAAGCCCTTTCAGCGTGCGGCTTTCAACCGGCACGCCCAGCACGGGCAAGGGCGAAATGGCGGCCGCCATGCCGGGCAGATGCGCGGCACCGCCGGCCCCTGCAATGATGAGGCGCAGGCCGCGTGCCATCGCATCGCGGGCGTAATCATACAGGCGCTGGGGCGTGCGGTGGGCCGAGACGATGTTCACCTCGTGCGCAATGTGAAAGTGATCAAGCAGCGCCGCTGTGTGCTGCATGGTGGCCCAGTCTGATTGACTGCCCATGATGATACCCACAAGAGGGTTTTTATGAGCGCGCACCCGCGGCAATTTTTTGGTCATGCCGTGAGTATAATTATCACAGGTCTAACTGCCAAGCGCGCGTGGTTTTACGTTTTCTATCCCTGTCTCATGGCAAACACGCGCAGGTCTCACTGTTGATTTTTGAGCACGCAAAACAATCGTGGCTATTTCAGCAACAGCGAGCAACCATGCTTTCTCTGCATCGTAAGCGCGCGGCGTTTTGTTCAAGAGTTCGCGCACAGGTTGTGAGATGGGCAGACGCGTGCCTTGAACGCTTACCTGGACATCATTCCGACCATCTTCACGGGATGTCTCAAAATGATGAAACGGCAAGACAATTTTATTGATGAATTCTCCACCCACGATCACTGAATGTATCGTCAAATGTCTTTCGACCCAAGGATGACAACTGTCATAAGAAACACTATCAGAAATTTTTATTGATCCAGTTATTGGCAAGGGAATATTCGCATCAACCGTCATCCAATAATATTCACCATATGCATCACTCCATCCCATCGTGTAGGTTGTATAACCTGATTGCACAGTGACCTCAACACCGACTATATCATATTGATCTTTCATCATCGCAGAAACATTATTGACTTTTGTGGGGTCTATACCTAGAAGCGCAATAATTGTCTTCTCATCTTTTTTCTTGAGACGAGCAGGTTTGTACCCATTATTATCATCTGCAATGTTATGAGACGCATTGGTTGTCATCATTCTCTCCCTTATTGTTGTGCCTTATAAAGCAGGCGGGTGGGAAAGACAACACTTCAGCCGGATCTCAGCCAGCTTTTTTCCGTGGCGGCGCTTTAACTTCAGAAGTGCCTGATTTCAAAAACTCTTTCAGATATTGGCCGGTCAGGCGTGTGGGGATGACAATTTACCCCAGCATCTGCTTGCGGCGTACTTTGTGCGCGTACAGCTTCAGATCGGCGGCCGAGATGATGTCATCCACCTGGTCATCGCGCTGAAAAATGGTGGTGCCAAAGCTGGCCTTCAGGGGCAATTTGGTCTCTCCCCACAGGATGACATGAGAGTTGAAGGCGCGGTCAATCGTCGTGGCGCGCATCAACGCGGTGGGTGGGTCGATATCGGTTAAAATCATGGCGAATTCATCGCCGCCAAGACGTGCGACATGATCATGACTGCGTACCATCATGTTCAGTTTTTGGGCGGCGGCGCGCAAATAGGCATCGCCCGCCTGATGGCCAAACGTATCGTTGATTTTTTTGAAATCATCCAAATCGACCATGATGACAGCGCCACGACGCTCGGTTTTACGCAACGTGTGCGTCAACTCTCGGTCGAGCATGTGGTAAAAGCCGCGGCGATTATATAACCCTGTCAGCTCGTCTGTCAGGGTTAGGTTCTCCAGCTGTTCGATACGGTTTTGCTGTCCCGCAATCATGCGGCGGGCCGATGCCAATTCGGCTTCCAAAAACGCCAGCTGCTCGGCCGTGGCGCGATAAGGAAATTCGACAAGATTTTTGTCATTGCTGCGCCGTGCCATGGTTTTGGTGGCTGTTGCACTTGCGGTGCCGCGTCGGCGGGGTGTGCTGGACATACTGACCGTCTCCATCATTCTCTCCCTTAATCTATGTTTTGACAACCTTTCGGATGCATGAGGGGAAGAAAGCAAACCCCGTGCCAAATTTAATATTTTGATATATAACGATATTTTGTGGCTTGCCTTGGAGGCTTAGGCAAAAATGACTAAGTTTGCTATGGCTGGGGCAGAATCCTCTCTAACCCGATGAGCGTGTATGGTGTATCGTTTTCTGCTGATGGCGGTGGTGTGTGTGGCGTCTCATGCCGCGATGGCGAGGGATGGGGTGATGCAGCCGCACAAAGCCGTGTATGAGTTGTCGTTGTCGCAGGCGCGTCAGGCAAGTGCCATCACCAACATTTCAGGCACGCTGGAATATG
>RFNS01000179.1 GCA_009927055.1 Alphaproteobacteria bacterium
TCAGCCACCGTCGCCTCCGAGCACCGTGCGCATGGCGTCGAGCCCACCGGCCTCCTCGGCCTCTAGCGTGGCGGTGTCCGCGCTCAGGTTGAGCAACGGCGCGACAAGCGCGCGCGACTCCGCGAGCGTGGCGATCGGGCGGTTGCCGTTGGCGGTCTGCGCTGCGGTGACGGCGGCTTGGACCTCTTCCCACGAGGGTTCGAAGTACTCGCCCCACGAAAGCTCGATGAGGCGCGCGGCCGAGAGCGTGCGGTAGACCTGAGCGAGCGCAGATCGCGCGTTGTCCAGAGTCGCAAGGTACACCGTTCCCGGTGTCGACGCGACGAGGCGCAGCGCCAGATCGAGCAGCGCGCAGAGCAGCGATCCGTACTCCACGCGGAGGTCGTCCGCGTGAGCGAGCATCGGGGCCATCATGAGCGAGAGCGCACGCGCGGAGAGCTCTCCCGCGCCGAGCTGCTCGGGGTCGGCCAACACGATGCCCATCGCGTCGACGATCACGCGACGCAGTTGGCCGACGTTGCCCTCGATGATCGTCGCCCCTGCACCGCTCGACTCCAGGAGCTTGGCGTCACTGCCAGCGGGTAGGTTCCAGATCTTCTGCGGGCTCTTCGCCGACGCGCCGGTGCCCGCGCCCGCGTCGAACTTCGTGACGCTGCGGAACATCCTGTCGAAGATCGTGACGTCGCTGCGAGCCATGCGGCCCTGCGGGAGCATCGTGTCCTCGACGGGATCGACCCCCGTGCGGACCATCTGCGGCTCCCCGTTGTAAAGAGCGTTGCGATGAAGTTGAGACAGGGCAAGATCGAGCGCCTCCACCTCGTCCTCGAGCCCCGCGACGAGCGCGTTGCCGTCGATCTCGGTATCGCCATACATCGGCTCCACGTTGTGCCGATGCCACAGCGCCGGGACGAACGCGCACGGGGCCTCCGCGACGACTGGGACCTTGCTCCAGTCGATCTGCTCGTGCGCTGCCTTCTCCGCGAGGACCGGTGCGTACACGCAGTCGCGCGGCGGCTCGATCACCCGCTTGTGGATGTAGAGCTTCCCGTCCGCGTGCATGAGCTTGCGCTCGATGCAGAGCGACGCGAGCGTGCGCCCATCGGCGGCGAACGTCGGCGTGCACCACTCGGCGGGGATGTGCTTGATCGAGAGATGCCCCTCGATCAACTCCACCATCACCACGACGGTCCCGGCCTCGAGCCCCTCCGAGAGCAGCGCGCGCATCACGCGACGCAGGTGCGTCACGCGGGCGATCTCCTCGAGCAGCGCGGTGAGCGAGCCTTTTGAAACGTCGTCCAGCCTCACGCCATACGCTTGCGCGGACACGGAGACCTTGGGAAACGAGCGGTCCCCGAACACAAGCTGCGACAGTCGACGACCTGCCGTGCGGCACACCATCGACTGCACGCAGGGAGCGCGCTCGCGAAGCGGGACGCTCGCATCCCAGAAGCTCGGACGACCCTCGTAGCCCGCGCCGTGCCAGAGCCGACGCAGCCGCTGGATGCGCCAGTACCTCTCGCTCTCGCCCAACGCCTTGAGCTTGCGGTCGAAGGCGGCGAGATCGGACGGGGTCGGTGACAGCATCAGAAGTCGTATCCTGTCTCGGACGCTACACGCGCGGGGCTGGCAAGTCCACAGAGGTCGAAGCACGCCCAAACGAGAGCGTCAAGCCTGTTGGGCGAGGGGTCGCCCGCCGCGCTCGACCACGTGCAGAGCTCGTCTTCGAGCCGCTGTAGCCCCGGCAGGTGCCGCACGCGACCCTGCTCGTAGAGCGCGGCGACAGGCTCCGCGCGCGCGCGTTTGCCCCTCGCGGCGTGCACCAGCCGCACGCGCGTCCGAGCGCCCGCAGCGCGCAGGGTCTGCTCCACGAGCGCCCCGCCTTGGTTCGCCTCCGCGACGATGCAGTCGGCTTGATGCTCCTCGGCGAGCGCGACCGCTCGACGCGACCAGTCCGCGGGCGAGAGGTTGCCCGATCCGTCACGCAGCACCCAAGCACGTCCTTCGTAGTCGACGCCAGCCACCACGATCCCGCACTCGTCGCCACCGCCATCGGCTGCGACGGACGGGTCGAGCGCCACCACCACGCGTCGAAGCTCGGGAGAATTTCGCGCTTGTCCAGAGTCGATCATCGCGCGGGTCCACAGCGCACCGGGGGTGTCGTCGAGGATCTCGCCCTCGAGCTCCTGCCGCCCGAGGCGAGTACCCGCGTACCGTGCGCTAAGGGCCTCCACGACGCCTGGAGCGAGGTTGCGGGCGTTGTCCGCAGTGCGTCCGCGCGTCACCACGGTCGACGGTGCAGCGACGAGCGCACGCACGAGCGCGGTGGGCCGAGGGGTTGTGGTCGCGACCACGCGCGGGTCGTCCCCGAGGCGCAGCCCGAGCTGCAGTTGGTCCCACGCATCGGGGTAGCGCCACGCGCAGATCTCGTCGACCCACGCGCAGTTGTGAACCAGCACACCGTTCGCATAGAACTCGTGCGTTCCCTCAACCGTCAGGTTGAAGACGCGGCCAACGCCCGCCGAGGTTGACGCACCGCTGACCGCAGTAGTTGCCCCGCCGACTATTGAACTCAGCGCCGCAGTGAACGCACTTTCGCGGAGTGGCGGAGCGCTTCGCGTCGGCCGCACGTTGCTGACACTTCGTGCATCGAGCGGGTCTGCCGGAGAACACTGACCGTACACACTCGACGCCGCACTTGTCGCAGCGGGCAACACTCCGGGCGACGGGATGCTTTGCTCTGTGGTCGAGAGGGGAGACAATCGCGAGGTTTTCGATCCTGTCGTCTCCCTTGATCC